>NZ_RZTO01000139.1:0-10316 GCF_003997225.1 Mesorhizobium sp. M2C.T.Ca.TU.002.02.1.1 | reverse complement strand
TCCCTGGCTGGTCAATTTCCCAAAGGAATGGACGCTGCCGCTGGCTACATACATCAACGCCGTGACCGACGTGGTGGTCGCCGTCATCCAGCCGGGTTTCCGGGCGCTCTCCGCTCTGCTCGATGCGCCGATGCGCGGCGCGCGGCTGGCGCTCGCCTGGCTGCCCTGGCCGGCGGTGATGCTGGCTGTCGCCGCCCTTGCGCTGAAGTCAAGCGGCGAACGGCTGGCCATCTTCGCGCTCGCCACGCTCGCCTATATCCTGCTCGCCGGTTACTGGCCGCAGAGCATGAACACGCTGGCGCTGGTGCTGCTGGCGGTGCCGATCTCGATCGTGCTCGGCTTCCTGCTTGGCGTTCTCGGCCATGCCCGCCCGCGTTGGCGTCCGGTGCTCAACGGCGCGCTCGATCTCATGCAGACGGTGCCGGCCTTCGCCTATCTCATCCCGCTCCTGCTTCTGTTCGGCTTCGGCCCGGTGGTCGGGCTGATCGCCTCGGCGATCTACGCGACGCCGCCGATGGTGCGCAACACCGTGCTCGGATTGGATCGCGTGCCGGCGGCGATCAGCGAGGCCGGCCTGATGAGCGGCTGCACGCGCCGCCAGCAATTCTGGCAGGTCGAGGTGCCGACGGCGCTGCCGCAGCTTCTCGTCGGCTTTAACCAGACGACGATGGCGGCGCTGTCGATGGTCATCGTCGCCGCCATCATCGGCGGCTTCGAGGACATCGGCTGGGAGGTCCTTTCGTCGATGCGCAAGGCCGAGTTCGGCCAGAGCATCCTCTCAGGCCTGGTGATCGCGTTGCTCGCCATCCTCATCGACCGTCTCACCATTGGCTTCGCCAGGGCGCCGGAGACCGGCCCGACGCGCGCCATGCGCTGGATGACGCCACGCCGCCTGGCCATGACGCTGGCGGTCGCGCTGGCTCTTGCCGTCGTCATCCGGCTGGCCACGCCCGATGCGACGCTTCTGCCGCAAACCGGGCTGCGCATGCAGATGGGCGCCGTCAACGAGTGGCTGCTGGGGCTGGTGCGTGACTATGCCTGGTTCTTCAACGGCGTGCGCAATGCGGTGCTCTATTGCCTGCTGCTGCCGATGCGCGTCGGCATTTCCGGCTCGGCGACACCGGTCATGTGGGGCTTCTCGCTGCCGCCATCGGCGCTGGCCGCCTATGCCATCCTGGTGCTGGCCGTGGCCGTGCTGGCTGCGCGCCGTCTCGGCTGGCAGGCGGCGGCCGCGGTGCTGGCCGCCGGCCTCGTTCTCTACACCGGCTTTCTCGATCTGCCCTGGCCGGTCTTCATCCTTGCCGTCGCCTTGCTTGCCGGTCAGGTGGGCGGGCCGCGGCTCGGCCTCTTCGCGGTGGCAGGCTTCGGGCTGATCCTGGTCAACGGTCTGTGGCCGCAGCTGGTGCAGTCGCTCTATCTCTGCACGCTGGCGGTCCTGCTTTGCCTTCTGGTCGGCGGCGCGCTCGGCACATGGGCGGCGCATAGCGACCGCGTCTCGCACGTCCTGAAGCCGATCTGCGATGCATTGCAGACCATGCCGCAATTCGTCTTCCTCATCCCGGCGCTGATGTTCTTCAAGGTCGGCGAGTTCACCGCGCTGATCGCCATCATGCTCTACGCCATCGTGCCGCCGATCCGCTATGTCGAGCACGGACTGCGGCATGTGCGCGCCGATGTGGTCGAGGCGGTCGAGCAGATGGGCGCGACGCCGCTGCAGACGCTGCTGCAGGCCAAGCTGCCGCTCGCTTTGCCGGTCGTCATGCTCGGCCTCAACCAGACCATCATGGCGGCGCTGTCGATGCTGGCCATCGCAGCTCTTGTCGGCACGCGCGATCTTGGCCAGGCGGTCTATGTCGCGCTCGGCAAGGCCGATGCCGGCATGGGCTTGGTTGCCGGCCTGTCGATCGCCTTTCTGGCCATCCTGGCCGACCGGCTGATCCAGGCTGCGGTCGCGCGCTCCGCCGCTGCTTCCCACTGATCAGATGGGGGCCGGCATACGGCCATTGGCAAGTCTCTCGTCCTCGGCTGGGACGACCGCCCTGCGGCGCCGGAAAGCCGGCAACGGGGTCAGCGTGAACAGGCCGTAATAGACGATGAACGACGCCATGAAGTAGGGGCCGAGCATTTCGACCTCGAAGAAGGAGCGGATCAGCATCAGCCCGATCGCGCCGGCAAGCACCACCGAATCGGCATTCCAGTCGCCGAACACAACTTTCGACACATGGCCGTAGAAAGAGCGCAGGATGACCAGCGCCAGCAAGGTGACGCCGATGAAGCCGATCTCGACCAGCGTCTCGACATAGGTGTTGTGGAAGTGGAAGCCCGAGCGGGTCGAGATGTAGAATTCGGCCCACAGCCGTTCCGGATCGGCAAAGCCCTGCACCCAATAGGCGGCATAGCCATAGCCGAGCAGCGGATGCTGCTGCGCCGCCTCCCAGCCCTGTTCCCACAGATAGGTGCGGCCGGTGAGCGTCGAATCCTTGCCGAAGAGGCCGAGCACGACATCCAGCAGGCCGAGATTGAGCGCCGCCACCACGCCCGTCACCAGCGCGCCGGCGCCGACGATGAACAGCACCCGGCGATAGCGCAGCGACAAGACCTTGGTCATGGTGAGCAGCATCACGATGCCGATCACCGCCGGCAGCGAGGCAACCGACGTCGCCGAATGGGCGATGGCCAGCATGTAGACCGACAAAAGCATGATCGGCGCGGTCCAGACGAAGCCCAGCCAGTTGCGCCGGTAGAAGACCAGGAAGGCAAGGCAGAAGAAGATGCCGAGCGAGGAGAAGAAGCCGATCTGGTTCTTGGAGCCGAAGGCGCCGACGAAATTGACCGTGCCGTCGATCGTGTCGAGCGCGTAGGCGCCGACTTTCAGGGAATAGAGCAGGACGATGAAGATGCCGATCAGCGAGCCGACCACCAGCGTGCGCACGCTGATGGTGCGCGCCGCGACATAGGCGCAGACGATATGCGAGGAATATTGCACCGCCGCGCGCGCGCTGATGCCCGCCGCCTGGGACCAGAACACCGAGAAGCAGACATAGGCCGCAAGCAGTATCGGCAGCCAGGCGCTGGAAAGCCTCCAGGTGAAGCGCCGGTAATCGACGAAGAGCAGCGGCAGCCAGACGGCGTAATAGGCGAGGATCAGGATCTGACCGAAATTGGGCGAGTAGGCGAAAGCGACCATGGAAACCGCGACGGCGAAGGCGCCGTAGGTCTCGTTGCGGTCGGGATCGATCAGAATGGATTTCGGAATCTTCATGCCGGATCTGTCCGTTGAGCCCTTCTTCAGTGAGCCGGTCTAAGCCACGGCTCGCGCACGCTGCATCTGCCGCTGCAGGAAGCGCCGGACCGGCTCGTCATAGATGCGCGTGGCGATGTCGGCGATGACGATGACCGAGGCCGCCATCACGATGCCGAACCAGGGATGATGCGCGAAAGGATCGATCGAGAAGGCCTTGCCGGCTCCGGCTATGATCATAAGCATCGGCGTGTGGATGATGTAGATCGGATAGGAAATCCGCCCGAGCCAGCCATAGAAGCCGGACAGAAGCGGCGCGGTCGGCGCCACCGCGCCGGTCATCACCATGATCGGGAAGACGATGACGATCGCCGCGAGGTCGTAGGCAACGCGCGCGCCGCCGCCAGGTGCGATGGCGAAGACGGCAAGCGTGAGCAGGATCGCGCCCTCGACCCACAAGCCGCGCCGCAGGAAGCCGA
Organism: Mesorhizobium sp. M2C.T.Ca.TU.002.02.1.1; assembly: GCF_003997225.1. NCBI lineage: Bacteria > Pseudomonadati > Pseudomonadota > Alphaproteobacteria > Hyphomicrobiales > Phyllobacteriaceae > Mesorhizobium > Mesorhizobium sp. M2C.T.Ca.TU.002.02.1.1. The sequence goes on along the minus strand of NZ_RZTO01000139.1, from coordinate 6,596 downwards.
GACTGCCTTGCCAGCGCGCCATCGAGCGGCAGAGCAGCACGCCGAGGAAGAACGAGAAGGTGACACGTGGCAGTCCGCTGAGGATGGTGTTGCCGGTCATGCCGAAATCCAGCGTGCCGGCGAAGATCGAGGCGACGACGAGCAGCACGAGGCTGACGGCGACGATGCCCGTCAGCACGCGCCGCGACAGCAGCACGAAGACCGCGACATAGGCGATGTTGACGATGAGCTCGAAGAACAGTGACCACGAAGCCGGATTGAGCGGGAAGATCGTGTGATAGGCATCGCTGACCAGCGGGATGAAGAACATGCCGGTCGTCAGCTGCATGCCGATCTCGGACAGCGGCATGTATTCGGCCGGCATCAGCCTGTTCTTGACCAGCAGGTAGAAGAAGCCGAGCAGCGTGCCGCCGAGATAGAGCGGATAGAGCCGGATCAGGCGGATGGCCACGAACGTGCCGAAGCCCATGCCGTTCTCGATCTTGCGGTCATAGGCATGCGCGATGACGAAGCCGCTGAGCAGGAAGAACAGATCGACGGCGAGATAGCTCGACGGCAGCACCTTGCCGTCGGCCAGGAATGGCGAGAAATGGTAGAGCATCACGCTGATCGCCGCCACGCCGCGGATGGCGTCGAGGTTCAGATAGACGTGACGCGGGGCTGCGGGCTGCATGTTATGCCTTCAAGCGGTCCAAAACAGATCGCCCGCCCGCGTCGTGCGCGAACGGGCCTGACGTGTTCCTCCCGCCTCCGTTCCTCGATTCGCTTCGCGCAAGCCGTTGCCGGCGGCGCGCTACTGGCTGGCCGTCGGCGCGAGCTTCACCTTGATCACGTCGCCCGGCAGCACAGGCGTGTCTTCCTTGGCTTCGATCTCGTTCGTCTTGCCGTCGGCAACCCGCACCAGCGAATAGAGCAGGGGCGGTTCTTGACTGCCGGTGAGGGCGGCGGTCGTTGCCGGATCCGACGCCTGGGCGATCAGGCCCTTCTGCATGCCGACCCTCAAGGCTGCCTCGTTCAGGTTCGCCTCCGTTTGCTGCCGATCGGCAGTGAGGCTCGAACTCAGTGTGTTACGGGCATCGATGGCGTCCTGCTCTGCCTTGCTGATCGACTGCTTGGCGGTGAGGATAGCCGTCTCATAGTCCAGGATCTTGCCTTGCAGGTCGGTGACCGTCTGCTGCGAGGAAAGCAATCGCGCATTGGCAATCAGGCCCTTTTGCGCCAGCGGACCGATGCTGTTTGCCTGCTGCTCCGCCAGGTCGACCTGCTTCTGCTGGTTGGCGATCTTCTTTTGCAGCGATTCGATTTCCGACTGCAGAACACCCTTCAACTGGTCGAGCGCATCAAGCTTCAGCTTCAGCGACTTCTGGTCGGAAACCAGGATGGCCGTTTCGTCGGCGACGATGGTCGGCAATCTCGAATCACCCTGGATTTCCTGAGGCACCTCGAAGGTCGTTTTCCCGGCCAGGTCGGCGTCGATGCGGGCTCGCTTGACCATCAGCCGCAAGCGCTGGTCGTCATAGATGTCATAGCTGCCCTTGGCGGTGATCAGATCCTTTTCGATCTGAGGACCATAGTCGGCATTGTGCCTTATGCCGCCGGCGATGCTGACTGCCTTGAGCACCGTCAGATCGGGCACGAAGGGAAACTGGCCGGGATTTTGGACTTCGCCCGAAATGTAGAACGGCCGGAACTGCGCCATCTCGACCGAGGCTTCCGGCTTGTCGGGTAGCGCTAGCTTACGTTGCAGCGCGAGCCCGATCGCCGAAGCGATCTCCGCCGTCGTCTTGCCGGCGGCCTGCATGTCGCCGACGAACGGCACCGAGAGCGTTCCGCCCGGGCCGATCGAATACTCGCCGTTGATGGCCGACCAGTCGCGGAACGTGCCGTCGACCGTCTGCCATTCGGCGACGCGGATGTTGAGCTTGTCCAGAGGGCCAAGCTGATAATCGCCGGCGGCAGCCAATTGCGGCATGGCCAGCGACGCCGCAAGCAAGAAGCCCGCGACGCGGGCCGGTGTCCGGGATATGAGACTGCAGGCGAAAGACAGTCCGAAGAGGTCTTTTGTCAAATGAACGTTCCCGATCCGCTTTGGCCCCATCCGCCCGATGAGATCACTGCCGGATGCCTGCCCCTAATCTGGCGGGGCAGCTCCGTCGGTCAATAGCTGCCGCGCGACATCCATACGGCAGGAACCGTCTTGAAGATGATGCGAATGTCCTGGAACATCGACCAGTTCTCGACATAGTGGCGGTCGAAGGCGACGCGCGTGTCGTAGGATACGTCGTTGCGGCCGCTCACCTGCCACAGCCCGGTGAGACCCGGGCGCGACTTCAGGTAATAGACCGCGGCGCTGCCATAGATCTCCAGTTCGTCGCGCACGACCGGGCGCGGGCCGACAAGGCTCATGTCGCCCTGCAGGATGTTGAGGATCTGCGGCAGCTCGTCGAGGCTGAGCTTGCGAAGCACATGGCCGACGCGGGTGACGCGCGGATCGTTCTTCAGCTTGCGCGTCGCGATCCATTCGGCGTTGGCTTCCGGGTTGGCGGCCAGATAGGCGGCGAGCACGCGCTCGCCGTCCGTCACCATGGTGCGGAACTTGAGGCAGGAGAAAATCCTGCCGCCACGACCGATCCGCTTGTGGCCATAGAAGATCGGACCGTTGTCCGAAAGCTTGACCAGCAGGGCGACCATCAGGAAAAGCGGGCTGAGCAGAACCAGCCCGGCCAGGGAACCGACGATATCGAAACTGCGTTTGAGCAGACCGCCGATGGGGGGTGGAAAATCAACGCCGACCTGCGCAAAACCCGCATTAGCCGACTTGGCGACGTCCCTCATGCAGAAGCTCCATACGTTGAACGGATGGTTTACGGCAAGATATCAAAAAAATGCTGCAGCGCAACACACAATTTCCCATCGCGCTGAAATGTTCACGTCATGAATTGACTAAATAATAAACCTGCCCTGCCCAAATTTTCACCTTTGTGGCATGTTTATGACAAGGTGAGAGCAAACCAGGAAAATGTAGTCCACCTTTTGGGCCATTTTTGGACAGTGCATTCTTTGCTGCAGAAGAAACGCGATTGCATGTCGCTGGGAGCACTCGCAACGGTAAGTTATTCAGCTAAAATACTAATCAAAGTGGTAGGTTTTACTGAAGCGGCAGGCGGTGCATTGAATAGCTGCCGGAGCCAGAGTGTGCGACGCAGCATGGTGGAGTCGATCTCGTAAAATCCTTGGAAACCATACCTGTCGGGCCTTGCTCCAACCGGCCCGCCTTAATAGAGTCGCAAATTGTTCCTGTCATTGTCTGCATGGGTAAGGAAGGCCGGAAGCAACCGGCCGGAATGGGCAGCCAGAAAGAACTCTTTGGCGCAACGGGGAGTTACGCGGGTGGGTAAGTCACAGCTTCTGCATGCTCGTCTCGGTTGAAGGACCGGCGAACATGTCTCTGCCAAAATTCATCATCGGCATGATATTCGCGCTCGCGATCGTCATCGGCTGGTCGTATTTTGACGGCGCATCGGCGGGCATCATCCTGTTGCGTGCCATCGTTTGCGCCGTGATCATCCAGGCGGGCTATTTCCTTCTGGTCTTCGCCATGATCGGCAGCGCCACGCCGACATCGGCCGACAAAGCCCGCGAGGCGGACCGCGCCACGATCCTGAACAAGGTCGCCGAAGGCGAAAAGCTAAGCGCCAGGCGCAGCCTCCACTGATCGTTCGACCGGCGACGGGACCGGTCCGGCCTCGACCGGGGGCGCGGTGCCGCGCTCGGCCTGCTCGCCCGACAGCATCCTCGCAAGACGGCTGCCGGCTTTTGCCTTCAGCCGCCGATATTGTCCGACCTCGACGATGCGTCCGTTCTCGATGGCCACGACCCAGTCGGCGAAGGCAATCATCGATGGCCGGTGCGCGATGGTCAGGATCGTCATCTGGCCGCGCAGCGCCTCGATGGATTGGGCGATCAGCGACTGATTCTGCCAGTCGAGCGCGCTCGTCGCCTCGTCGAGGATGAGCAGCGACGGCTTGCGCAGCAGCGCCCGCGCCAGGGCGATGCGCTGCCGCTCGCCGCCGGAAAGCCGCACACCGCGGTCGCCCACCACCGTATCGAGCCGCAATGCCAGCCGCTCCACGAAATCGGCCGCATGGGCGTTGCGCAGTGCCGCCCAGAGCTCGTCATCGCTCGCCCCGGGTGCTGCAAGGCGCAGATTGGCGGCGATCGTGTCGTGCAGCAGGAACACATCCTGCGGCACATAGGCGACCTGATCGCGCCAGGCTCGGCGATTTTGCGCCGTGATCTCCACGCCGTCGGCCAGGATCCTGCCGCTGGTCGGTTCGAGCAGGCCGAGCAGCATGTCGGCGATCGTGCTCTTGCCGGAGCCGGAAGGACCGATCAGCGCCGTCACCTTGCCGGCCGGCAGGCCGAAGGTGATATCGCCGACCACCGGTTTCCCGTCTCCTTCGCCATAGGCGAAGGAGACATCGCGGATGTTGAGGCCCGTCTCGAGCGAGAGTTTCGCGCCCTGTTCGGCCGCGCTCTCTTCCGTCTCGCGTTCTGCGTCGAAGCGAGCCTGGAGGCTTTGCATCGAAGCGTAGGCCGGCAGGTTGATCAGCACCTGCTGGGTCTGAAGCTGCATGTCCATGAAGCGCGGCGCGACGCGCATGAAGACCAGGAGCAGCACGACGATCTCGGCCAGCGACAGATGGAAGCCGACCAGCGCGATATAGATGAAGAGGCTGAGCCCGATCACGCTCGTGACCTGGAACAGCGCGGTGCCGAGCGAAGAGTTGCGGACGAAGGCGATGTTGTCGGCCTTCATTCTGTCCAGCGTCGCGCCGAGCTCGGCAAAGTAGCTTGCCTCGACATTCAGGCTCTTGGCGACCTTGATGCCGCCGAGGAACTCGGAGACCGTGCGGTACTGGTCCTGGCGGTTGCCGGTCAGCGTGCGGCCATAGGCGCTGGCGCGCGCCCGGAACGGCTGCAGGGCGATCAGCAGCACCAGGCCGACAAGGATGGCGAAGGACGTCATCACCGGCGAGATGAACAGCGAGACCACGAGGTAGCCGGTGAGAAGCAGCGTGGCCTGGGTGAGCATCAGCAGCGAGAAGGCCGCCACCTGCACCCGGTCGACGTCGCCGTTCAGCGCATGGTCGAGATCGGAGCTGCGGATACGCGTGAAGACGCCCCAGCGCGCCCTGCCGACGCTCTCGAACAGGTTCATGCGCACCCGGTTGACGAAGTCGTAGAGCAGCCGCGCCATGTAGACCGACTTGAAGCGGTTGAAAATCGCTTGCAGCGCCACCAGCGCGACGAGCAGTGAGAGCACGGTGGCGAGCGACAGCGTTCCGCCGGGCACAAGCCAACGCAACGCCTCCGGCACCCGCACCGCGTAATCCTGCTCGGCCTTGCCGATCAGGCGCAGCAGCGGGACGAGCAGCAGGATCGACATGCCCTCGGTGAGGCTCCCCAGGATCAGGAAGGCAAGCGCCGTCGCCGTGCGCCGCCCGCCGACATGCGCCATCATGGCGCCGAAGCCCGCGACATCACGGAAAAACGACAGGCGAAGCTTCGAAGACCAGCCCATGCCCTGGCTCACCTTGTCCCGGACGCCAGGTCGGCTTCGATCGCGGCAACCGCTTCGTCGATCCGGGCGAGTCCGGCCGGCACTTCGAGGCGGCTGACGCCGACCCGTCCGGCGACCTGTGCGCATTGGCTGAGATGCACCGAGGCGGAATCGCCCGGCAGCGCCTGGCGGCCGAACCGCGTGACATAGGAGAATTTGATGATCGCCGGCAGCGCGGCGCCCCCGGTCAGCGGCGAGATCGCGGCTCGCGCGCCGCGCTCGAGCACATAGAGGCGCGACATCGGCACTGCTTCGGCGGCAAATCCGTCGCGCAGCCGATGCTGCGCCTTGTCGATTTGCGGATGCACCTGCGGGCGCACCTCCGCCTGCTCGAGGCGGATGGCGCCGGCCGCGTCCGCGGCGAGCTTGAGCTGCGGAAATCCGGGCAGGATCATCGGCCGCTCGGGATCGGCCAAATCCAGCGCCACGACGTCGTCGGTGAGCAGCCGATGGCCGGCGCGGATCATCGCGCCCGCCGTCGTCGATTTGCCGGCACCCTTGTCGCCCATGAAGATCACGCTCTTGCCGCCGACGGCAATGGCGCTGGCATGCAGGACAAGCAGCCCGCGCTGGTGAAGAGCGAGCGCCATCACCGGCCCGAGCAGCGGAAAGGCGAGCAGGGGGTCGTCGACCCCCGGCGCAGGATCGACATCGATCCGGCTGGCGCCGCTGATCATGAAGGCGCCGACCGCCTGCCATGAAAGATATTGGCGCGTCGGCTCGAAACGGAACGCCGTGGCGCCCGGCGATGCACCGTCCGGAAAATAGACCGGCCCGACCGCGATCTCCAGGTCGGGCGTCGCCGGCGCTGTCGGTTCCAGTTCCGGCAAGCTCACTTCCGAACTCACGATCAGCCCGTAGGCCCTGTAGAAATGGTGCACACGTCCGGCCGGCGCCGCTGTTTCAGCGGCGGGTTCCTGCCGCTCAAGGGAAGCGATCGGGAAGTTCATGCAGGGGTTCCTTTGACTTGCCG
>NZ_RZTO01001399.1:0-748 GCF_003997225.1 Mesorhizobium sp. M2C.T.Ca.TU.002.02.1.1 | reverse complement strand
ATCACAGCCTCGCGATGCGTCCGGTCCGGATGGAGCGGATTGGGATAAAAGCCGAGGCCGGAGATGGCCAGACCCTTGCCGGCAAGCTCGGCGGCGATGTCCTTCGCCTGCGCGGCAGGGATATCCACGTCGATATGGCTGGTGCCGGCATAGCGGCGGCTGGCGCCGGAAGTCTTCGGCCAGCAGGCGATTTCCAGCGCCTCGAAACCGACCGAGCGCGCCCAGTCGGCGACCTCGTCGAGAGCAGTATCCGGAAATGGTGCCGTCAGCAGTCCAAGTTTCATGATGCCTCCCAATAGCTAACTATGCAGATCGAGCCGGCTGCTTCAACCGCGCATCTGTTGGCCCAGTACAGACTTGCCTGACAAAGCCAGCCGGATCATTCGAGAGCAGGCCGTCGAGGCTGGCGACGACATGCGCGCGGAATGTTGCGTTCGCGGCCAGTTGCGGATCGAAGATGGCGTCGATCGCAAGGATCGAATCGACAAGCGCGTTGCTGTTCGAGCCGATGCGATCGGCGATCGCCGCTACTTTCTCGGCAAAGGGGTCGGATACCTGCCAGGCGCGGCCGAAGCGCGCGGAAGCTTTGATCAGATAGGCCATCCAGCCGGCGACCGGCACCGACAGCAGCTCGATGCTCTCGCCTTTCGCCAGGCGGTCGCGGATCGGGTTGAGCAGGCGCTGGACGATCTTCTGCGAGCCGTCGGTGGCGATCTGGTGGTTGCGGTGGCGGATCGCGGTGTTGGTG
>NZ_RZTO01001398.1:0-749 GCF_003997225.1 Mesorhizobium sp. M2C.T.Ca.TU.002.02.1.1 | reverse complement strand
GCACGATCGTCGGCAAGGCGGATTCCCCCATCAAGTCGCTCGACGACCTCAAGGGCAAGACCATCGGCGTCATCGCCGGCTCGACGGGCGAAGCCTATATGAAGGAAAACGCCGCCAAGCTCGGCGTCGCCGAAACCAAGAGCTACAACGCCCAGCAGGACCTTCTGCTGGACGTGCAGAACGGCCGCATCGACGGCGGCGCCGGCGAGCTCGCCGGCTTCCTCTTCGCCATCAAGCAGATGCCGGCGCTGAAGATCCTGGTGCGCATCCCGACCGGCGAGCGCTTCGCGATGATGACCAAGAAGGGCCATCCGCTGCTCGAGAAGGTCAATGACGCGATCACCGCCATGAAGAAGGACGGCACCATGGCCGCGATCCACAAGAAGTGGTTCGGCGTCGACCCGGAAGCCGGAACCAGCACCGTGACGCCGGGTCCGATCCCGCAATAGTCCCGCGAAATGTCGCCGCGTGAGCGCCGGCCAGGCCGGCGCTCATGCTTCCACCCTTCAGGCCCGCGAAGGCGGTGGGCTTGGCATTGCCTTCATGGTGAGCCGATGGAACTGATCGACACCTTCTTCAACTGGGGCATCCTCGTCCGATCCTTTCCGATCCTCATCCGCGGATTGGGCAACACCATCCTGCTCGGCTGCGCCGCAATCGTCTTCGGCACCATCGCCGGACTGGCGATCTGCCTGGTGCGGCTCTACGCGCCGAAGCCGTTGAGGCGGCTGGCGACGCTCTATATCGAC
>NZ_RZTO01001397.1:0-750 GCF_003997225.1 Mesorhizobium sp. M2C.T.Ca.TU.002.02.1.1 | reverse complement strand
CCCCCGCCCCCGGTGCCGACCGCCGTGCCCGATCTGCCGACGCCGGCGCCCGGCCAGGAAATCCTGCTTTATCGCGTCGAAGTGCCGGTCTATTCGGCCGTGCCGCCTGTCGCGCAGCATCTGACGATGGCGACGCTCGGCACTTTCCACGAACGCCGCGGCGAGCAGAGCCTGTTGTCGTCCGACACCGATCTGCAGCCGGTCTGGGGTCGTATCTTCGGCCAGGACGCCAAGATGGGCTGGTCGGGAACGGTCTCCCCCTCTTTCGACGGCACTTTGTTCGGGCTTCAAGCCGGGTTCGACCTTATCGGCCGCGAAACCGCCTCAGGCTCGGTCGACCGCGCCGGCCTGTTCCTTGCCTATGGCAGCATGAACGGCGATCTGCGCGGCCAGGCCCTGGGTCAGGATGGTCTCGCCGTCGGCAACCTCGACGTCAGCGGCACCAGCGTCGGCGGCTACTGGACACGGCTAGGCAAATCCGGCTGGTACCTGGACGGCGTGCTGATGGCGACCTTCTTCGGCGGTTCGGCTTCATCGTCACGCGACATCGGCATCGATGTCGGCGGAACCGGTGTCACCGCATCGCTCGAAGGCGGCTATCCGGTCGCGCTCGGACAAGGCTGGACGCTGGAGCCGCAGGCGCAACTGGTCTGGCAGCATCTGGCGCTCGACGACGCCAAGGACCGGTTCTCCTCGGTATCGTTCGATTCCGACGATGACGTCGCCGGCAGGATCGGATTGAGGCTGCAA
>NZ_RZTO01001396.1:0-751 GCF_003997225.1 Mesorhizobium sp. M2C.T.Ca.TU.002.02.1.1 | reverse complement strand
GCCCTTGCCGGGCTGGCCATGACCACAGGCGCCGCCGCTGCCGAGATCAAGATCGGCATCGTCGCGCCGATGACCGGCCAGTTGGCCAGCGAAGGGCAGGACATGGAAAACGCGGTGAAGATGGCGATCGATGCCGCCAATGCCAAGGGCGGCGTCAATGGCGACAAGATCACCACGACCACTGCCGACGACGCCTGCGATCCGCAGCAGGCGGTCACCGCCGGCAGCAAGCTGGTATCGGAAGGCGTGACGGCAATCGTCGGCGGCTACTGCTCCGGCGCCGTGTTGCCGACGTTGAAGATCTATGGCGACGCCGGCGTTCCATTCGTCATCATCGGCGCGAATTCGACCAAGCTGGTCGCCGCCAATCAGGGGAACGCCTTCCTCGCCAACTCGACCGGCGACATGCAGGCGACGACAGCCGTCGATCTCTTCAAGAAGAATGGCTACAAGAAGATCGCCGTCATAGACGAGGGCGATGCCTATTCGTCCGACCTGGCGAAGCTCACCGCCGAAGCCTTCAAGAACGCGGGCGGCGAGATCGCCGCCAAGGAAACAACCACCGCCGGCGAGCAGGACTATTCAGCGGTCGTCACCAAGGTGAAATCAAGCGGCGCGGACGCCGTCTTCTGGACCGCCTATCATGCCGGCGGCGCGCTTCTCACCAAGCAGCTTCGGCAGGCAGGCTTCCAGGGTGGCATCGTTCTCGGCGACGGCAACAATTCGCCCGAATATCTGGAGATCGCAGGCT
>NZ_RZTO01001395.1:0-754 GCF_003997225.1 Mesorhizobium sp. M2C.T.Ca.TU.002.02.1.1 | reverse complement strand
TTCCTCGCGGCGGGTAAGGCCGTTGGTCAGGCGCTTGATCAGCCCCATCGGGCCGCTGTTCTCATGATCCGCGGGCCGGGTCTTGGCTTCGACCTCGGCCCTTACCACGGGCGGAAAGTCCTCCACGCGGGGCATGCGCTGCGGGGCCGCGGCCACCGGCTGCGGCATCTCGCGCTGCGGCGCGGGCTGCTGCATGACCTGCTGCGGCACCACCGGCTGCGGCTGCGGCTGGGCCGGCGGAGCCTGGAAGATCTTGCTCTGCGGCCGGAAGTCGTCGACCGGCGCGGGACGCGGCTGCTGGGCCATGGCGGCGGCGTTCGCCTCGGCGAGCTGGATCGCCTCGGCGACCGGATCGGCCGCGCGCGGCTCGTAGGCCTGCGGCTGAACCGGAGCGGGACGGATTTCAGCGGCCGGAGCCGCCGCCGGACGGGCGACCGGCTTCTGCGGCGCGCGGATCGAGATCGGCGCAGCCGCGATTTCGGCAGCCGACTTGTCGATACCTGTGGCGACGACCGACACGCGGATCACGCCTTCCAGCTCCTCGTCGAACGTGGCTCCCAGGATGATGTTGGCGTCCTGGTCGACCTCCTCGCGGATGCGGGTGGCTGCCTCGTCCACCTCGAACAGGGTCAGGTCGCGGCCGCCGGTGATCGAGATCAGCAGCCCCTTGGCGCCCTTCATCGAGGTCTCGTCGAGCAGCGGGTTGGCGATCGCGGCTTCCGCGGCGGCCATCGCGCGGCCCTCGCCCGAAGCC
>NZ_RZTO01001394.1:0-754 GCF_003997225.1 Mesorhizobium sp. M2C.T.Ca.TU.002.02.1.1 | reverse complement strand
GGTCGGCGCTGTCCTTGTTGGCGCCGATGTTGACGCCGACGATGCCCGGCCGCCCCTTGCGCGCGGCAAGCCGCTTTTCGGCGGCCGCATGGCCTTCATTGTTGAAGCCCAGCCGGTTGATCACCGCCTCGTCCGCCGTCAGCCGGAAGATGCGCGGCTTCGGATTGCCGGGTTGCGGCAGCGGCGTGATGGTGCCCACCTCGGCGAAGCCGAAGCCAAGACCGAGCAGCGCGTCCGGCACTTCGGCGTTCTTGTCGTATCCGGCGGCCATGCCGAGCGGGTTCGGGAAGTCGAGGCCGCAGAGATTGATCTTGAGCCGCGCGTCGCGTGGCGCGGCCGCGCCGACCGGCAGCCCGCAGCGCAAAGCCGCGATCGACAGGCCATGCGCGGTTTCCGGATCGAAGGAGAAAAGCAGCTTCTGGCCGATCCGGTCGAGCACGCTCATTCGCCCTCCAGCGCCGGGAATTCGTGGCCGCCGGCGCCGAGCGGCAGCGGCTTCACCCAAAGGACGGCATCGAGGCCGAGCTCTGCGTAGAGATGCGGGAAGAGGGCGCCGCCGCGCGACACCTCGCATCTCAGCGCGTCGCCCAGCTTGGCCCCGTCGATCGCGACCAGCAGGAGGTCCATCTGCCCGGCGAAATGCCTGGCTGCCGTCTCGCGAACCTGGCCGGCGGTGGAGAAATGGATGAAGCCGTCGGCGATGTCGATCGGCGCGCCGGTGAAGCGCCCGTTCTTCTCGGCTTCGCGCCACAGC
>NZ_RZTO01001393.1:0-755 GCF_003997225.1 Mesorhizobium sp. M2C.T.Ca.TU.002.02.1.1 | reverse complement strand
GACCCGGGCCGTGCTGGTGCGGTTGGCTAAGGAACGGGCGCCGGCCTCGTAGCCTTCACCCCTGCGGTGGCGCGGCCGTCCTGGTACGCGTACGCTCCAGGCCCAACTGCCGCTCGCGCCAGATGATGAAAATGCCGGCGGCAACCACGATCACGCCGCCGACCAGCGTATTGAGCGAGGTCACGTCGCCGAACACCAGATAGCCGACGACGACGCCGAGGATCATCGAGGTGTATTCGAAGGGCGCCACGACCGAGGCTTCGGCATGGCGATAGGCCGCCGTCATCAGGATCTGGCCGAGGCCGCCGCAGAAGCCGGCAAAAACAAGGAGCGCGGCCTGCATCGGCGTCAGCGCCTGCCAGCCAAAGGGCAATGTAAAGAGCGATAACACCGAAGCCGTCGAGGAGAACCATAAAACGATGGTCGCCGTCTTCTCGGTCTGGACGAGATTGCGCACCAGAAGCATGGCGACCGCCGAGATCGCGGCGGCGATCAGCGCCGCCATGACGCCCAACACCTCCTGGTCGTCGAGGCCCTCATCGGAATTGAGCAGCGTCAGTTCCGGCCAGGAGATGACCAGCACACCGGCAAGACCGACGGCAACCGCGCTCCAACGGTAGACGCGGATCGTCTCGCCGAGGAAGACCGAGGAGAACACCACGACCAGCAACGGCTGGGCGTAGTTCAGCGTGATCGCTTCGGGCAGCGGCAGCCTGGTCAATGCGAAGAAGCCGAGCCCCATGGCGCCGACGCCG
>NZ_RZTO01001392.1:0-757 GCF_003997225.1 Mesorhizobium sp. M2C.T.Ca.TU.002.02.1.1 | reverse complement strand
TACTATTGTAGTGAATATAACTACAATCTGGATGTGGATATGGACGAAGCCGTTTCTGCTGCCGAAGCCAATCGCAAGTTTTCCCTCATTCTTCGCGGCGTGCGGGAGGGCCAGAGCTATGTCGTGACCAGTCATGGCCGGCCGGTGGCGCGGATTGTGCCCGCCGAAAAGAGCGAAGGCGTGGCTTCCCGCTCGCGGAGTTCGCTGCTGTCGCGGCTCAGGCGCCAGCCTGTTGTCGACGCCGGAAAATGGACCCGCGACGAACTTTACGAGGACGACCGGTGAAGGTCGCAATCGACACCAATATCCTTGCCTATGCCGAAGGTGTGAACGACGCGGAAAAACGCGAGATCGTCCTCGAACTGCTGGTTAACGTTCCGCAACAGGGGACGGTCATTCCTGTTCAGGTTCTGGGCGAATTGTTCAATGTGTTGGTGCGCAAGGCAGGTCGATCGCATGCAGAAGCCCGGGACGCACTTCTGAACTGGCGCGACGCATTCCCGGTTGCCGGAACGACGCCCGAGGCGATGATGATGGCCGTGGACCTGGCAGCGGATCATCGCTTCGGCATTTGGGATGCGGTCATTCTCTCCACAGCTTCGCAATCGGGTTGCCGGTTGCTCCTGTCGGAGGACCTGCAACATGGCTTCACTTGGGGCGGTGTCACCATCGTCAATCCTTTTGTGTCACCACGCCACGAGTTGCTCAACGACCTGCTGGGCACCGAATAAGAAGCTGGACCGCCGCGCAATGACCC
>NZ_RZTO01001391.1:0-758 GCF_003997225.1 Mesorhizobium sp. M2C.T.Ca.TU.002.02.1.1 | reverse complement strand
CTGTGGGACCGCGTGCGAATCATCGCCGAGCCGGGCGGCGCCGCCGCCTTCGCCGCCATGCTTTCCGGGCGTTATGTGCCGGCGGAAACCGAGCGCGTGGCCGTCCTGGTCTGCGGTTCCAACACGAATCCCGCCAATTTCTGATCATAACCCGGCCAAACCGCTTCACGTTTTTGGAACCCGCCTCGCCTTTGCCGTGTTTGTTGGTATCCTTCTGCTGATGACGTCCGGGCTATCCTGCCCGGGCAGGAAGGGCCGATGACCGAACGACGCACTTCCAGCGGCGAACGCGGCTTGGCCGGGCGCCTGGCGCTCAGCCGGTTGGCGACGCGGGCCTCGATACTCTTCGAGCGCGCCTGGCCGCTCGTGCTGCCGCTGTTGATCGTCGTCAGCCTGTTCCTCAGCTTTTCATGGTTCGGGCTGTTCCCGCGCCTGCCGGACGCGGCGCGCATCGGCCTTCTGATCCTGTTCGCGCTGGCGTCGGTCGCGGCGCTCTATCCGCTGCGCTTCTTCCGCTTGCCCTCGGCAGCCGAGATCGACCGCCGCATCGAGGCGGCGAACGAATTGCTGCACAGCCCGGTGCAGGTGCAGACCGACCGGCCGAGCGGCGCCGAAAGCATCTTCTCGCAGGCGCTGTGGCGTGAGCACCAGAAGCGCATGGCCGAGCGGCTTTCGAGCCTCGGCGCCGACCGGCCGCGCACCGGCGTGCCGGATCATGACCGCTGGGGCCTGCGCGCCGTGGCGGGGCTGCTGTTCGT
>NZ_RZTO01001390.1:0-759 GCF_003997225.1 Mesorhizobium sp. M2C.T.Ca.TU.002.02.1.1 | reverse complement strand
GGCCAGGGCCGGCCGCATCCGCGGCCTGTTCGGCGGCTCGAACTGGACGATGGAGCGCATGGACGCGGCGATCGCCTATGCCGAGAAGAACGGCAAGCAAATACCCGGCGCGCTCTCCAACAATTTCTCGCTGGCCGAGATGCTGGAGCCGATCTGGGCCGGCTGCATCACCTCCTCCACCGATGCCTGGAAGGTCTGGCTGACGGCGCGGCAGATGCCGAACTTCGCCTGGTCGAGCCAGGGCCGCGGCTTCTTCACCGACCGCGCCGGCCGCGACAAGCAGGACAATGAGGAGCTGGTGCGCGTCTGGTATTCGGAAAAGAATTTCGGCCGCCGCGACCGGGCCATCGAGCTGGCGCGCAAACTCGGCAAGAGCCCGATCCACGTCGCGCTGGCCTATGTCTTGGCGCAACCCTTCCCCTCGGTCCCTCTGATCGGCCCGCGCACGCTGGACGAGCTGGAGGACAGCCTGAAGGCGCTGGACATCAGGCTGACGCCGGAGGATGTGGCGTGGCTGGACGAGGGGCCGGAGCGGAGGAGGGCTTAGGAGGGGGGAGGAAACAAGAAGCGTCGCGTTCCTTCACCCCCCTCTCTGCCCTGCCGGGCATCTCCCCCTCAAGGGGGGAGATTGGCAGCTTCAGTGCCGGCGCTCCTCTTGCAACGCTGGCGATTAGCGAAAGGCGGCGTGACATCTGATCTCCCCCCATGAGGGGGAGATGGCCGGCAGGCCAGAGAGGGGGGCCTCGCGCCAACATCTCA
>NZ_RZTO01000138.1:0-10320 GCF_003997225.1 Mesorhizobium sp. M2C.T.Ca.TU.002.02.1.1 | reverse complement strand
CTAATCGGCTCAACAGCGGCTCGTCAAATGAATCCGCGTTCAAGACCCCCGCCTCTCCGACTATTTTCCGAGTGGACGCATCGATTGCCGTAACTGGCGCAATAGACGGAAACTCTTGCGCTTTTTGGCAATACGTTGCCGCGATCGCGCGGCCGGCGGAAGAGCCCGTTCGACGGCGGCGGAGCGGACGCAATTTAACTCCGCAAAATACGCCTGGCGCGACCTCAATTGTTCGTCGAATGGCCTGAAACCTCGGCTCCGGCATTGGCCGGCAGGACCAGGAAGCGCATCGCCGCGGCGAGACCGACGAGGCCGATCGCGACAAAGGTGATTCTGAAGTCGAGGAGGTCGGGCACGGCTTCGCCCCTGACGATCTGCGACAAATTGAGGATCGCCGCCGCGATCGCCACGCCGAACAGCATCGCTATCTGCTGCAGCATCGAGGAGAGCGTCGCGGCCGAGCTGCGTTGCGGCGCGCCGATATCGGCGAAGGCCAGCGTGTTCAGCGCGGTGAACTGCATCGAGCGCGTGAGACCAGCGACCAGCATCAACGCGACGGTCAGCGCCAGCGGCGTCTGCGGCGAGATCGCGCCGCAAGCCATGATCGCCAGCGATGCGATCGCCCCGTTCACCACCATCACGGTGCGGAAGCCGAAGCGCCTCAGCGTCGGTGTGGTCACGGTCTTCATGCCGAGATTGCCGAGGAAATAGGCCAGCACCAACAGGCCGGCATCGACTGGACGCAGGCCGAAGCCAACCTGGAACAGCAAGGGCAGCAGGAAGGGCGTGGCATTGATCGCGACACGGAAGACCGTACCTGCGGCCAGCGTCGAGATCGCGAAGGTCAGTATCTTGAAAGCCGAAAGGTCAAGCAACGGATGCCGGGCCTGCAAGAGATGGCGGACGGCGAACCAGCCGATAACGATGCCGATGCCGATGGAGCCTACCGTCGGCAGCAAGCCATCCTGCGGGTGCGCCAGGCGCTCGAGCCCGTAAAGCATCACCGCAAGGCCGAGCGAGGTGAGGAAAAAGCCCGGCCAATCGAATGGCTTGGCCTCGGAATCGCGGTCGCCGGGCACGAAGCGGGCGACCAGCGCCAGCCCGGCCAGCCCCAGCGGCGCGTTGATGAAGAAGTTCCAGTGCCAGGAGAGATAGGTGGTGATGAAGCCGCCGAGCACCGGCCCGACCACCGGCGCGAACAGGGCCGGCCAGGTGATCAGCGCCGTGGCGTTGAGCAGCTCCGACTTTTCGGCATTGCGCAGCACCAGGATGCGGCCCACCGGCGTCATCAACGCGCTGCCAAGCCCCTGCACGATGCGCGCGGCGACGAACTCGGTCAGGCTCTGCGAGAAGCCGCAGGCGATCGAAGCCAGCGTGAACAGCGCGATCGCGACGAGGAAGATGTTGCGCGCGCCGAACCGGTCGGCAAGCCAGGCCGACAGCGGCACGAACACCGCCATGGTCAGCATATAGGCGGTGATGCCGATGCTCATCGCCACCGCGGGCACGCCGAAGGATTCTCCCATCTGCGGCAGCGAGGTCGAGATGATCGTCGAATCCAGCAATTGCATGAAGAAGGCGACGGCGACGATCAGCGCCACGCGCCGCGCTTGCCGCGCGGAATTTGCGGGCTGGGACACGGCTGCGTTGTCGGGAATGCTGGTCATGACGCGGTGGTTGAACAGCATAAGCACGGTCCAGTCCAGAGCTTATCCAACAAACTTCCGTGTCCCTGTTTCGCCTGTTATGGATGGGCCGGGGGGGCCGAGGAAAACGCATGAAGCCTATCTATATCGACTACCTCAATGCTCTCGACATCGAGGCACTTGCCATGACCGACGCCGAGATCATCGGCGCCGTCGAAGCCGGACTCATCGCCCAGGGCAATGGCCGGACCGTTATCGAGCCGCGCGTCCATCTCGAGCCGGATCCCTCCTTCCACGGCCATTTCAACGTCCTGCGCGGCTATGTGGCGCCGCTCGACGCCGCCGGCGTGAAGATCGTCGGCGACTATGTCGACAACTATATGCATGGCCTGCCGTCGGAATTCGGCATCCTCAACCTTTTCGATCCGCGCACCGGCACGCCGCGCGCCATCCTCGACGCCACCGTCATCACCGACATGCGCACCGGCGCCGTCACCGCCATCGGCGCCAAGCATCTGGCGAAGAAGTCGTCAAAAGTGCTCGGCCATATCGGCGCGCGCGGCACCGCCTACTGGAATGTGCGCCTGCTCGACCATCTTTTCGATTTCGACGAGATCCGCGTCCACTCGCGCCGGCCCGAAAGCCGCGATAGCTTTGTCGCGAGGCTGGCGGCCGACCTCGGCAAGCCGGTCATGGCCGTGGCTGACTGGAAGAGCTGCGTCGAAGGCGCGGACATCGTCGTCGAGGCCTCGCGGCTGCCGGAGCCGCAACCGCTGCTCAAGACCGAATGGATCAAGCGCGGCGCGCTGGTCGTGCCCTACGGCACGATGAGCGCGGTCGAGCTGTCGCTCACCGACATCATGCAGAAGATCGTCGTCGACGACTGGGGCCAGTGCAAGGGCGGCAAATTCGGCGCGCTGCGCGCCCATGTCGAGACGGGGCGGCTTAGCGAGGCGACGCTGCACGCCGAACTCGGCCAGATCGCCGCCGGCCTCAAGCCAGGCCGGCAAAGCGATGGCGAGACGATCCTGTTCTGGCATCGCGGCCTCTCGCTCTCCGACATCGCGCTCGGCAAGGCCATGCTCGCCAAGGCCGGCGAAAACGGCATCGGCCAGAGGCTGCGCTTCGCATGAGCCCGCTCGTTCTCACCGGCGCCGGCGTCAGCATCAAGGATGTGGTTGCGGTCGCACGCAACGCCTGCAAGGTCGAGGTCACGCCGGCTGTCCTCGAAAAGCTCGACAAGGCTCGCCAGGTTCTCGATGCCGCCGCGGCCGGCGGGCAACAGATCTACGGGCTGAACAGGGGCCTCGGCGCCAATCTCGTCACCGCGGTAGAAGGCGACGCGAGCGCCTTCCAGCGCCAGCTGATCGAAGGCCGCAGCGCCGCGGTCGGCGAGGCCCTGCCCGTGCCGGTGGTGCGTGCGGCGATGTTCGCCCGCCTTGCGATGCTCGCCGCCGGCGGCTCGGGCCTGTCGCCGCGCGTGTTCACGGCACTGGTCGAAGCGCTCAATGCCGGCGTGCATCCCGTGATGCCGTCGCTGGGCTCGATCGGCGCCGGTGACCTTCTGCTGATGACGGCGATCGGCCGCGTGCTGATCGGCGACGGCGAAGCCGAGTATCAGGGCCGCCGCATGCCTGCCGCCAAGGCGCTGATGATGGCGCGGCTTGCGCCCGTCACGCTCTCGCCGAAGGACGGCCTGTCGCTGATCAACGCCTCGGCGGTTTCCACGGGGACCGGAGCTCTGGCGCTGACCGATGCGCTGTCGGCGCTCGACCAGCAGCAGCAGGCCGGCGCGCTGACGATGGAAGGCATCGGCGCCAACCGCACCATCCTCGACGCGCGCCAGCACCAGGCGCGTCCGGGCGCCTGCCAGCAGCTTGCGGCGAAGGCCCTGCGTGACCTGCTGGCGCGCGATGAAGCGCCGGCGCCGACCACCATCCAGGACCCTCTGTCGATCCGCTGCATGCCCTCGATCCACGGCGCGCTGATCCAGGCGATCGACCATGCCAGGCTTGCCGTCGAGATCGAGCTCAACGCCGCCGCCGACAATCCGCTGGTGCTCGCCGAGGACGAGCTGGTCATGTCGACCGGCAACTTCCACACCGCGTCGCTGTCGCTCGCCTTCGAGACGCTCGGCCTGGCGATCGCGCAATGCGCGGCGGCGTCCGCCGCGCGCTTCGTCCAGCTCACCGGCTCGACCCGCCACGGCCTGCCGAAATACCTCTCGCCGGTCGGCGGCGCCTCGGCGGGCTTCGTGCCGCTGCAGAAGACGGTGACGGCGATCCTGGCCGCGATCCGTCACAAGGCCAATCCGGTGATGCACGATTTCCTGCCGGTGTCCGAGGGCGTCGAGGATCACGCCACGCAGACGCCGCTCGCCGTCGCCAAATGCGCCGAGATGATCGTGCTGTGGCGGCGGCTGATCGCCTTCGAGCTGATGGCTGCGGCGCAGGCCGTCGATTTGCGCGAGGGAGTGACGCTCGCGCCGGCCACGGGCGCAATCCACGCGGCCGTGCGCTCGCATGTGGCGATGCTCAAGGAAGACAGGCCGCTCGGCATCGACGCCGAAGCCCTTTATGCCGCTCTCGTCAGCGGAATTTGGCAAGGCCCTCCGGCAACCGGCTGAACCTTTCCGACTCTTGGTTCAGGGCTTTGCATCCTCCTTCTTCATGAAGAGGGTGAGCTCGTCCGGATCCATGTGCACGATGTGCCTGTCTTCCGGATAGCCGCCGCTGTTGACGTCGGCGACATATTCGGAAAACGCCGCGATGCGCTCCTGCTGCAGCCGGTCATATTCGGCGGCGAAGTTGCGATAGACCTTCGAATGGCGCGGCATGTGACCGCGATTGGTGCCGAGGATATCCTCGGCGAACAGATATTGCGCGTCGCAGCCGGTGCCCGCGCCCATCGACAGCATGATCAGCGAGGTGCGCTCGGAGATCGCCTTGGCCACCTCCACCGGCACCACCTCGATCTCGGCGCCGATCGCGCCGGCGGCTTCCAGCTGCTTGACCGCCTCGAACACCTGCATGGCGGTATCCGCGGTCTTGCCGACCGCCTTGAAGCCGCCGGTCCACGTCGCGCGCGAGGGGATGAGGCCGACATGGCCGATCACCGGAATGGCGTCGTCGGCCATGCGCTTGATCGTTGCGTAGCCGGCGCTGCAATAGACGGCGTCGGCACCGGCCTTGTAGAGCCGGAACGACCAGCGCACGAAATCGTCCGCCGTGCCGATCTCGAAGAAGTTCTCGCCCGGCATGGTGAAGAGGCTGGGCGCGGCATCGCGGTATTGCGGGTTGAGCACCAGTTCCGGCGGCACCGAGACGATATCCACCCCTGCCCGCTCGGCGGCCTCCGCCTCTTCCAGCGTCAGCACGCGCAGCATGGTCAGCTGCCGCTTGCCCTTCATGGCGCGCAGATCGGCGACAGTCGGTCTCTTTCGGCTCATCGGTACATCCTGTTTTGTCTGACGGCTTTCAGCCGATATCGATCATCACCTTACCGGCCTCGACCTTGACCGGATAGGTCCTGAGATTGACGCAGACCGGCGCGCCTTTGGCCTCGCCGGTCTTGTAGTTGAAGCGGCCATTGTGCTTGGGGCATTCGATGATGTCGTCCATCACCAGCCCGTCGGCGAGATGAGCTTTCTCATGCGTGCAGAACCCGTCGGTCGCGAAGAAGGCGTCGTCCGGCGAGCGATAGATCGCAAAGGTGCGGCCGCCATGGTCGAAGCGGATCACATCCTCTTCGTCCACGTCGTCCACCGCGCATGCTTCGACCCACTCCGCCATCGTCTACCTCCTAGCTTGCTTCGCACCGCCTATTCGGCGGCCGCGGCCGTTATGTCGAGATCGTGGAACTCGCCGCGATAGGGCTTGGCCGTCGGCGGCAATTCGCGCTTGAGATAGTAGTCCTCATATTTCAGCTGCCTGAGCAGCACCGGCCAGACCTCGCGATAGGCATGCCACATCGACGGGTTCGCCACCGGCAGATCGTGCTTGATCAGTTCATGCAGCTTCGGCAGCGCGTGGTAGGGAACCATCGGGAACATGTGGTGCTCGACATGGTAGTTCATGTTCCAGTAGATGAACCGGCTGATCGGGTTCATGTAGACGGTGCGGGTGTTCAGCCGGTGGTCGGTGACGTTGTCGGCGAGCCCGATATGCTGCAAAAGCCCCGTCAGCACCATGTGCCAGGTGCCGTAGAGGCGCGGCAGGCCGATCAGCACCAGCGGTATCCATGATTTAAGCGCGATCGCGACAGCGATCGTCGCGACGTATACCGCCATGTGCCAGCGCGCCGCGGTCACCGCCTTGTGCTGCTCCATCTCCGGGATGTAGCTCTTCTCGTCGTCCGACAATGTGCCGAAGGCCTGGCGCACCAGCGTCGGCAGCGAATAGCGGAAGTCGAGGATGCCGGTGAAAGCCAAAGCCGCCTTGATGAGGTCCGGCGGCCGCATCACCGCGATCTCGGCGTCGCGGCCGACGATGATGGTGTCGGTGTGATGGCGCGCATGGCTCCAGCGCCATTGCACCGGATTGCGCATCAGCATGAACGAAGCGATGTGATAGACGACGTCGTTCATCCAGCGCGTGCGGAAGGCGGTGCCGTGGCCGCATTCGTGCCAGCGCGAGTCGCTCGACGAGCCGTAGAGCACGCCGTAGACGAACAGGAACGGCACCACCCACCATGTGCCCCAGAACCAGACGATGCCGGCGGCCGAGCCCAGGATCGCGACGATCCAGATGATGGTGTCGCGGATCGCCGGCCCGTCGGAGCGCTGCATCAATTCCTTCATGGTCTTGCGCGCCACGTCGGTGTGGTACCACTCGGCCGAGGCGAGCCCGGTCTCGATCGCCCGACGCGTGCTTTCGCCGACAAGGCTGTAGTCGCGCTTCTTCGCCATCGTCACATCGGCCTCCAATCTTCACTGAGCGCTGGCAATCCGGTCCGCCGGCCGGAGGGCTTGCTATGGATAAGTGTCGCGCTCATGCCCTGCCCGCCAGTCTTGGGAAATTGCCGGACGGCTGAGGATAATCCTGCTCGGGCTGGCGGGCGATGGCCGCGATCCTTCGTTCCGCATCGGCAATCGCATCCTTGCCGTCGAGGACGCGGAACAAAGCGTCATAGGCGCGGGTCTCGCCATGCTCCAGCCAGATCATCTCGCCGCGCTCGCGCGCGGCTAGATTGCCGAGCACATGGTGCGTCGAGGGCTCGATGCCAAGCGCATACTGCCCGGCCTGGAAATTCTGCCACTCGTAGCAGCAGGGCAACTGGTCCTTGCGGGTGACGACCTCGAAGCCGAGGCCAAGCCGGTCGTTGACGACGGCCACCGGCACCTCGCCCTTGGCGTCGGCGCCCATCTCATGCTGCCAGACCTGCTCGGCGAAGCCCAATTGCGGTGCCGGCACCGTGCGGTAACCGACCTTCTGCACTTCGTAGCGCTCGCCTTCATGCGCGGCCCAGACCACGTCGCGGATCGGCGCCAGATAGCGAGAGCCTTCGTCGAGCAGCGGATGCCCGACATTGACGTGGTAGAAATACATATGCGGCGTGCGGTGGAAGCCGTGATTGACGACGCAGTCCGATAGCCGGATCTCGCTTCCGCCGACATCGGCCTCGATGCGGCGGACGAGATGCAGGTCCTCGCCGAACACGCTGGCTTGTTGGACAATCCCTTCCGCCCACAACACGCAGCGGTCGCCGTCCCAGCTTTCGCCATAGCCGGTCAGCCGCGCCGGAATGGTGCCGACGCGCCCGTGCAGCGAATGCGTCACGGTCTTGCGTCCAGGGTAATTGTAGTTCTCGGCCGGCACCTCGTTGCGGCCGAGAATGTGGTCAAGGCCGCAGGTGACGAGCAGGCCGGAGAACGACCGGCCCCACGCAAAGCCATCCTCGCCTTCATAGTCATGCAGGCCGGGGTTGCGGAAACCGCTCGGCGAATGCCAGCCGATCGCCTGGCCCTTGTACTCGCAATCGGCGATGTCGAGCGCCCGGTCGACCAGCGCCGTGAAGCGCAGCCCCGAGCCGGTGCGGAATTCGAGCATGCGGATGCCGCGCTCGACGCCGTCGCCAAGCGTCATCAGCCGCACCCCGGCGAATTGCGACAGCATGCCGGAGCGTTCGGCGACCTGCCGGCGTGAAAGCGTCTGTCCGTAGAGCTTCACCATGCCGTCACTGCGCCCTTTTCATCAGGGCCGACAGGTCGGCGCCGGTTATCAGGCTTTCCACGGTCAGCAGGTCGGTGTCGGCGACGGTCTGCTCGGCGACGATCTCGCCGCGGCGCATGACGATGATGCGGTCGGCGACCTCGAAGACATGGTGGATGTTGTGGGTGATCAAGAGCACCGAATGCCCGGCCTCGCGCATCTCCTTGACGAAGCGCAGCACGCCGTGCGTTTCCTCGACGCCGAGATTGTTGGTCGGCTCGTCGAGGATGATCACCTTGGCGGCGAACTGCATGGCGCGCGAGATGGCGATCGATTGCCGCTCGCCGCCGGACAGCGTCGAGACCAGGGCGTCGGCGTCGAGCTTCTTCGAGATGCCGACGCGCTTCAGCAGCGCCGAGGCCGCGTCGCGCAATTTGGCGAGATCGAGCGGCGCGAAGACGCCCAGCCATTTGAGATTGACCGGCTCGCGGCCGAGGAACAGGTTGCGCGCGATGCTGAGGTCGGGCGCCAGCGAGGTGTCCTGATGGATGGTCTCGATGCCGAGGTCCATCGCCTCGCGCGTCGAGCGGATCGAGACCTTTTCGCCGCGCACATAGATATCGCCGCGATCGATCGGGAAGACGCCGGAGATCGCCTTGATCAGGGTCGATTTGCCGGCGCCGTTGTCCCCGAGCAGCGCCACCACTTCGCCCTCCTTGAGCGTCAGCGAGGCGTTCTTCAGCGCGCGCACGCTGCCGAAGGATTTTTGTAAGTTCTGCAGCCGAAGCACTTCCTGCATCTTCAGCTCCTTGCGGCGTTTTTCTGCAGCAAAGCGTGCAGGATGAGCATGGCGAGGATGATGACCCCGACGAAGATGTTGTAGGCGAGCCCGGGCACGCCGACGAGCACGATGCCGTTGCGGATCGCGCGCAGCATCAGCGCACCGACGATGGTGCCGAGGATCGTGCCGCGCCCGCCCGTCAGCGCCGTGCCGCCGACCACGACCATGGCGATCACCTCCAGCTCATAGCCGGTGCCCGCTACCGGCGAGGCTGCCGAGATGCGGAAGGCGCTGATCATGCCGGCAAGCCCGGCGAGCACGGAGGTCGCGATGAACAGCCAGATCTTGACCGCGTCGGCCGGCACGCCGCGCGCCACCGCCGCGTTGCGGTTGGAGCCGATGGCGCTGATCCAGTTGCCGAGCTTCGCGTAGCGCAGGATGTAAACCGCAAGCAGCGACAGCCCGATGAACCACCAGAGCGAGGTGTAGAAGCGGAACGCGCCGATGTTGAAGCTGCCGGCAAGCAGCGTGACGAAAAAGCCCGGCTGGTCCCAGGACTTCAGCGGAAAGCCCTGCGTGATGTAAAGCGCGGCACCGCGCACGATGAGCAGCATCGACAGCGTCACCAGGAAGGACGAGATGCCGATCTTGGTGACGATCACGCCGTTGATCGCGCCGATCGCGATGCACAGCAAAAGCCCAGCCAGCAGCGCCACGCCGATATCGACGCCGGCATTCTGCACCAGGAGCATGACCACCACCGGGGCCAGCCCGAACACCGCGCCGACCGACAGGTCGAATTCGCCGGCGGTCAGAAGCAGCGTCATGCCGAGCGCGATGATGCCGAGCTCCGGCAGGAACGCCATCATGTTGGAGATGTTGAGCGGCGACAGGAAATTACCGTCGGCGACCGCAAACACCACCAGAAGCACGACGAGGATGACGAAGGAGGAGAATTGCGGCGAGCGCATCAGGCTCGACCTGCCTTTCGCGCGTCCCGCGCCGTCTTCCGCTGTAACTGTCATGACTTGCTGAACCATGCTTTTCTGCATGGCGCCCGACGCTCGCGCGACGGGCGCCAGTTCTCTCACTTCTTGTCGTAGAGCTTCAGGATCGGCTCGACGCTGGAGGCGTCGTAGAGGCCGAAGGTGTGGATGTCGTAGCCGATCGGTTCGCCCGAAGCGGCGAGCCCGAGCAGCGCGACCGGCATGAAGCCTTGCGCCGAGGGATATTGCCAGGCGGCGGCGTTGACGAACCCGTCCTTGACCGCCTGCGCCGTCTCCTTCGAATTGCCCCAGCCGACGACCGGGATCTTGCCGGCCGGGATGCCGGCGCCGTCGAACACCCGCTTGACGCTCGCCGCCACGGAATCGCCTAGCGCGATGATCGCCGGCGGATTGTTGGCGACCATGTAGTCGGTCATCTTGGCGATGATGCCGGCCGGATCGGTGCCGCAATCGACCACGTCATATTTGATGCCGAGCGGATCGAAGACGCTGGCGATGCCTTCGGTCTCGAGCTGCTGGTAGCTGGCGCCGGGCACCTCGACCGGCAGGAACACCTTGTCGCCCTGCTTCACCATCTTATGGTCGACGAGATATTTCGCCCAGATCGCGCCGGCTTCCTTGAGGTCCGCGCCGACATAGGCCTGGCGTCCGGTGGCCGGGTCGTCCGTGTTGAAGAACACGATCGGGATGCCGGCAGCCTTGGCGGCCTTGACCTCCTCGGTCCACAGGCCCGGTTG
>NZ_RZTO01001389.1:0-761 GCF_003997225.1 Mesorhizobium sp. M2C.T.Ca.TU.002.02.1.1 | reverse complement strand
AGAAGTGAGAGACGACAAGCATGGCCGCCATTCCGCGCAAAACGATCCTGGAAAAGTTCCGCAAGATGATCGCCGACGGCGTGCCGATCGTCGGCGGCGGCGCCGGCACCGGCCTGTCGGCCAAGGCCGAGGAAGCCGGCGGCATCGACCTGATCATCATCTACAATTCCGGCCGCTACCGCATGGCCGGGCGCGGCTCGGCCGCCGGCCTGCTCGCCTATGGCAACGCCAACGAGATCGTCAAGGAGATGGCCTATGAGGTGTTGCCGGTGGTGAAGAAGACGCCGGTGCTGGCCGGCGTCAACGGCACCGACCCCTTCGTCATCATGCCTCTGCTTTTGGCCGAGTTGAAGACAATGGGCTTTTCCGGCGTGCAGAACTTTCCGACCGTCGGCCTGTTCGACGGCACCATGCGCCAGAGCTTCGAGGAAACCGGCATGGGTTTCGGCCTTGAGGTCGACATGATCGCCGAGGCGCACCAGCTCGACCTGCTCACAACGCCCTACGTCTTCAACCCGGACGAGGCGCGCGCCATGACCAAGGCTGGCGCCGACATCGTCGTCGCCCATATGGGTGTCACCACCGGCGGCTCGATCGGCGCCACCTCGGCGAAAACGCTCGACGCCTGCGTCAAGGAGATCGACGCCATTGCGGACGCCGCGCGCTCGGTGCGCAAGGACGTCATCCTGCTTTGCCACGGCGGGCCGATCTCGATGCCCGACGACGCGCGCTACATCCTCGAGCGCTGCGAAGGGCTGCAC
>NZ_RZTO01001388.1:0-762 GCF_003997225.1 Mesorhizobium sp. M2C.T.Ca.TU.002.02.1.1 | reverse complement strand
GCCCAGCTCGGCCTGCGCTTCCTCGAGGACAGGCTGACCGTCGGCGGCGAGGTGCAGTACAACGGCAAGCCCAAGGGCAATCCGGTGGCCAAGGATTTCACGCTGGTCAACGCCTTCGCCAGCTACCAGGCGACGGACAATCTCAAGCTCGACTTCCGCGCCGACAATCTGTTCGACGTCAAATACACCAACCCGCTCAACGGAGGCACGACCGCCGTCCTCTACGAACCCGGCGTCACGCTGAAGCTCGCGGCAACCATGCGCTTCGGAGGCTGAGCAAGACATGAAACGCTTGACGGCATCCTTTCGTCTGCTGACCTCGACGTTGGCGATGTCGCTTGCAGGGCCGGCGTGGGCTCAGTCCGCGCCGGCCCTCAGTCTCGAGCTCAACGCCGCGCAACCGTCTGAAAAAGGCTGCCGGCTGACCTTCGTCGTCAACAACGCGCTCGGGGCCGACCTGTCGAAGGCAGCTTTCGAAATCGCACTGTTCAACCAAGCCGGCGTTGTCGACCGCCTCACCGTGCTCGATTTCAAGGACCTCCCGGCCGGCAAGACCAAGGTCACGCGCTTCGACCTTGCCGGCGCCGACTGCGGCAAGCTCAGCCGCGTACTGATCAACAGCGCGACCGAATGCGCCGGCACCGGCGTCGAGCCGGCGGCCTGCATGCGCGCGCTGAAGACGTCGACCAAGACCGCGATCGCTTTCGGCGTATAGAGGTGATGTTGCATCCGGCCTTGCCGCAAGACGCCACGGCGTGGACC
>NZ_RZTO01001387.1:0-766 GCF_003997225.1 Mesorhizobium sp. M2C.T.Ca.TU.002.02.1.1 | reverse complement strand
TGATGATGTCGTTGACGAGCGAATCGACGATCTTGGAGAAGGCGGCGCCGATGATGACGCCGACGGCCAAGTCCATCACATTGCCCTTGGAAATGAATTCCTGGAATTCTTTCAGCATCCCCATCTCCTTTTAGGGGCGTTTCACCGTTCCATGGAAACGGCGAACCGCCCTATCTCCTTGTTTGGACGCAATTCCGGACGGAAGGTTACGGCGCAAGCGCCGAACTTAACCGCACGCACTCTTCCTGGAATTGCTCTGCCCCATTTGCCTGCTTCCGCCGTCAGGCGAAGACGCTCTCGCGCCTGAAATGCTTGACGAGCAGATAGTAGAAGACCGCGCGATGTTTGTTGCGGTTGGTCCGGCCGTACTGGTCGATAACCCTGGCGAGCCCCGCATCCAGGCCGGCATCGTCGGCCAGCCCCAGTCTTTTGACGAGGAAATTCTTCTTGACCCGTTCCAGTTCCTCCTTGTCCGAGGCCGAGACGGTGGATGCATCCTTGTCGTAGATCGCCGGGCCGCAGCCCTTCGTCACTTTCGTCAGGAGATCCATGTCCGCCGTAAGGCCGCACTTGACCCTCAGGTCCGCCGCATATTTGCTGATCAGCTCGTCTTGCTTGCTCACGCGTTTGCCCTCTCGTTTCCAGCCGGACAGCGATGCTGCCGTCGAGCCGCGCGGCCTGGTTGCCACGAAGTCATGTCTTGATTGTCTTGCCGCCCATAGGTGTCAGCTGTTGCGCGTCGCAAGCACGCCGTCGGGGCTAGCCT
>NZ_RZTO01001386.1:0-767 GCF_003997225.1 Mesorhizobium sp. M2C.T.Ca.TU.002.02.1.1 | reverse complement strand
AGCTTGCCGATGGTGGTGGTCTTGCCGGTGCCGTTGACGCCGACCACCAGGATGACATGCGGCTTGTGGCTGAGGTCGAGCTCCAGCGGTTTTGCCACCGGCGTCAGTACCTTCTCCACCTCCGCCGCCATCACGGCGCGGACCTCGGAGTCGGAGACGTCGCGGCCATAGCGGCTGGAAGCGAGCGAGTCCGTGACGCGCAGCGCCGTCTCCACGCCAAGATCGGCGCGGATCAGCACGTCCTCCAGGTCCTGCAGCGTGTCCTCGTCCAGCTTTCGCTTGGTGAAGACGCCGGCAATGTTGCCGGTGAGCTCGCGCGACGAGCGGGCCAGCCCGTCGCGCATACGCTGGAACCAGGAACGTCGCGGCGCCGGCTCCGGCGCCTTCACCGGCTCGGCCTTCTGCTCGACCTTTTTTGAGACCGTCACCTTGCCGGCGGCGGGGGCGGGCTGCGCAACGGCGCCCACGTCGGCGCTGTCACTCCGCCCCGCCACTTCGTGGCGACGCTCCCCATCGAGCGGAGGGTGGGGCGTCGGCGCGGCTTCAGGCTCTGGCGCGATCTCGGCATGGATCGGCTGCGGCTCCACGGGCGCAGGCTGGCGAAGGGGAGGCAAGGCTTCCGCAGGCGGGATTTCGGGCGCAGGCGTCTCGGCTGGAATCTCGCTGGGCGGCGTCGGCACCTCGACCGGCGTCGGCTCAGGCTGCGGTTCCGGACGCGAAGGCTCGGTATCCGGCTGAGCCGGCGCAGGTGCGGGCACCTCCTGCGG
>NZ_RZTO01001385.1:0-767 GCF_003997225.1 Mesorhizobium sp. M2C.T.Ca.TU.002.02.1.1 | reverse complement strand
TGATTTCACCGCCGCCTTCGGCATGCCGGTGAAGCTCGTCAACGACGCGCTGATGCAGGCGATCGGCAGCTATGACGGCGGCCGCATGTTGTTCCTCGGCCTCGGCACGGGCCTGGGCGCTGCCATGATCATCAAGAATGTTGGCCAGCCCATGGAGCTTGCCCATCTGCCCTACAAGAAGGGAGCGACTTTCGAGGATTATGTCGGCGAGCGCGGCCTGGCGAAACACGGGAAGAAAAAATGGCGCAGATACGTTTTCGACGTGGTCGGCAGGCTTCGCGCCGCCTTGCAGCCCGACTATGTCGTGATCGGCGGCGGCAATGTCGACAAGCTCGATGAATTGCCTGAGAAATCCCGGCGCGGCGACAACACTCGCGCTTTCGAGGGTGGATTTCGTCTATGGCGCGACAAGGCGCTGATCGTCTGATATTGTTACATTTCAGTATAATTGTTCAAAACAGCGTGTATTGACGCGACAAAACGTTGCGCCACGCAGATTTGCCGACTAGGAATTCGCCGGCCTGCGGCCCCTGCGGCTTTTCAGAATTCGCCAACAACGCTCGCAGCGCCTTGATATTGTACACCGCGACAACCGGATCGGTTTCG
The DNA here is from genome assembly GCF_003997225.1 of Mesorhizobium sp. M2C.T.Ca.TU.002.02.1.1. NCBI lineage: Bacteria > Pseudomonadati > Pseudomonadota > Alphaproteobacteria > Hyphomicrobiales > Phyllobacteriaceae > Mesorhizobium > Mesorhizobium sp. M2C.T.Ca.TU.002.02.1.1. The sequence goes on along the minus strand of NZ_RZTO01001385.1, from coordinate 161 downwards.
CGGCCTTGCGGCAGAAATGGAGGGATTACGTGGACGAGGACACCAGCACAGCCAAGGAAGTCGACCTGCTCGAGCTCACCGCTCACATCGTATCGGCCTATGTCGCGAAGAACCGCCTGCCCGCTTCGGACCTGGGCGGACTGATCGCCAGCGTCGCCTCC
>NZ_RZTO01001384.1:0-769 GCF_003997225.1 Mesorhizobium sp. M2C.T.Ca.TU.002.02.1.1 | reverse complement strand
AAAGCCCCGGAGGGTCGACCCTCCGGGGCTTTTTGCGTGCCGGTGGCGCGCCTGCGGCGCCGGCCGGTCGTTACTTCAGCTCAAAGGTGACCGTGACCTGGACGTTGTAGGAATTCTCGCCGGCCTGCACCGGGACGGCCGAACGCGCCGCATCGAACGACTTGGCCGCCATCGGCATCGGCGCCGGCGCGATATTCTGGTCGGTGATCTCGAGCACCTTGCCCAGGCTGACGCCCGCCGCTTCCGCAAGCGTCTTTGCCTTGGCCATGGCGTCGGCGACGGCCTTCTTGCGCGCCTCGGTGATCGTCGCCTTCGGATCGTCATTGGTGAAGGCGATGCCGCCACCCTGATTGACGCCGAGCGACACCGCCTTGTCGAGAATCTCGCCCGTCTTGTCGACATCGCGCACGCGCACCGACAGCGTGTTGGTCACCTGGTAGGCGACGAGCTGCGCCTCCTGGCTGCCGTCGGCCTTGTTGGTGTAGTTGTAGCGCGGGTTGATCTGGATGCCGGCAGTCTGGAGGTCGCGTTCGGCAACGCCCGCGGATTTCATCGCCGCGATCACCGCCGCCATGGCGTCGTTGTTGGCATCGAGCGCTTCGCGCGCGCTCTTGGCCTCGCGCATGACGCTGAGCGAAAGGATCGCCATGTCCGGCGCCACCGTCGCTTCGCCTTCGCCGGACACGACGATGCGGGGCGGAGGCTGGGTGTCGGCGGCGCTTGCCAGCGCCGGAAACGCGACCGCGGCAGCGAGCGCGATGGGCAAAAG
>NZ_RZTO01001383.1:0-770 GCF_003997225.1 Mesorhizobium sp. M2C.T.Ca.TU.002.02.1.1 | reverse complement strand
ATACGGAACTGGCGGTTCGCACTTTGCATTCCGTCTACGGTCTGGATAAGCAATAGCGAGAACTGAGTCAGTTGTTGCGTGAACGCCGGCCGCGGGAGAAACTGCGGCGGGCGAAATGCCCATTGGAGAACAAGCCGCGATGCGTGATACGGCCAGTGGCCCGCGCGTTCTGCTCAAACGGCTTCGCGAGCTCATGCAGGAGCCGCTGGAGCCGCAGGAGCGGCTCGACCGCATCGTGCGCGACATCGCCTCCAACATGGTCGCCGAAGTCTGCTCGCTCTATGTGCTGCGCGCCGACTCCGTGCTCGAGCTCTACGCCACCGAGGGTCTGAACCCGAACGCCGTCCACCTGGCGCAGCTCAGGCTCGGGCAGGGCCTGGTCGGGACGATCGCCGCCAGCGCGCGGCCGCTCAACCTTTCCAACGCGCAGGAGCATCCGGCCTTCGCCTACCTGCCGGAGACGGGCGAGGAGATCTACAATTCCTTCCTCGGCGTGCCGGTGCTGAGGGCAGGGCGCACGCTGGGCGTGCTGGTGGTGCAGAACAAGACCATGCGTCACTACCGCGACGACGAGGTCGAGGCCCTGGAAACCACGGCGATGGTGATCGCCGAGATGATCGCCACCGGCGATCTCGCGCGCCTCACCCGGCCTGGGCTCGAGCTCGACCTCAGCCGCCCGGCAAGCTTCACCGGCCTTTCCTTCAACGAAGGCGTCGGGCTCGGCCATGTCGTGCTGCACGAGCCGCGCATCGTTGTCACCAACCTCTTCA
>NZ_RZTO01001382.1:0-770 GCF_003997225.1 Mesorhizobium sp. M2C.T.Ca.TU.002.02.1.1 | reverse complement strand
GCGCATAGGTGGCCAGCGTGATACGGTCGACGTTGACGCCAGCGAGCCTCGCCGCGACCTTGTTGCCGCCGACGGCATAGATGTGGTGGCCGAATGTCGTGAAGCGCAGGATGGCCCAGGTCAGACAGGCGATCGCGGCGAAGATGATGGTGGGGATCGGGATCGGCCCGATGCGGCCAAGCCCCAGCACGGTGAAACCCTCCGGCACACCGTAGACCGGCTGCGCCGCGGTGCCGATGAAGAGCAGGCCGGTGATCAAAACTTGCGTTCCGAGCGTCGCCACGAACGGATTGATGCCGACCTTGGCGATGCAGAAACCGTTGAGCAGGCCCACAAGGGCGCCGAGGCCCAACGCCACGACAATTCCGAGCGGCCCAGAAACATTGACGATCATGGCGGCTGCGACGACCGAAGCCATTGCGCCCACCGCGCCGACCGAAAGGTCGAACCCGCCAAGCACGATCATCAGCAGCATGCCGCAGGCAACGATGCCGATGATCGAGTTGCGCTGCAGAACGTTGGCGATGTTGGCCCAGGTCGCGAAGTTCGGCACCGCAAGCGCGGCCACGACGATCGCCAGCACGAAGATGATGGCCAACGCATAGCGTGACAACAACGCCGAGCGTGAACCACCCGTGCCTGCCTGGGGTGCGGCCTCATTCATGTTGTTTCTCCGCGGCCTGGACTACGCGGCCGCTCTTCTTTCGTTATGCGCATGCGTGCCGGACGGCTCCGTCCGCGCGATGCACGTGTCAGTGGCAAGGATAAGG
>NZ_RZTO01001381.1:0-770 GCF_003997225.1 Mesorhizobium sp. M2C.T.Ca.TU.002.02.1.1 | reverse complement strand
CTCCTGCTTCGCCCTGGAATGACGATCTCGCGAGGGTCTTGCCCTGCATCGGGTCCTCTTACCCCGGATGCGTCATGTCCTCCGGCCGCACCAGCCGATCGTAATCGGCTTCGCTGACCAGCCCGGTGGCCAAAGCCTCCTTGCGCAAGGTCGTGCCGTTCTTGTGCGCGGTCTTGGCGATCTTGGCGGCGTTATCGTAGCCGATGGTCGGGGCCAGCGCCGTCACCAGCATCAGCGAGCGCTCGAGCGCGGCTTTGATGTTGTCCTCGCGGGCCTCGATGCCCACGACGCAATTGTCGGTGAAGGACACGGAAGCGTCGGCCAGCAGCTGCACAGACTGCAGGAAGTTGTAGGCCATCAGCGGGTTGTAGACATTGAGCTCGAAATGACCCTGGCTGCCGGCGAAGGTGAGCGCGGCATTGTTGCCGAACACCTGCACGCAGACCTGCGTCAGCGCCTCGCACTGGGTCGGATTGACCTTGCCCGGCATGATCGAGGAACCCGGCTCGTTTTCCGGGAGCGACAGCTCGCCGAGGCCGGACCGCGGGCCGGAGCCGAGAAAGCGGATGTCGTTGGCGATCTTGAAGAGTGCTGCCGCCGCCGCGTTGATCGCGCCATGCGAGAACACCATGGAATCGTGCGCGGCCAGCGCCTCGAACTTGTTCGGCGCGGTGACGAAGGCGATACCGGTGATGGCGGCGATGCGGTCCGCCACCTTTTCCGCGAAGCCGACCGGCGCGTTGAGGCCGGTGCCGACGGCGGTGCCGCCC
>NZ_RZTO01001380.1:0-774 GCF_003997225.1 Mesorhizobium sp. M2C.T.Ca.TU.002.02.1.1 | reverse complement strand
CCAGACGATCTCGGTCGGCATCCCCGACCCACATTCCTCCGCCCTCGGCGGCAAGGGCGTGGGAGAACTCGCCATCGTCGGCATCGCGCCGGCGATCGCCAACGCGGTGTTCCACGCGACGGGGAAGCGGGTAAGGGATTTGCCGATCACGCTGGAGAAGTTGATTTAGCGCCGGCCTTGTCTCCCCCTCGAGGCAGATGTCGCCAAAGGCGACAGAGGGGTTGCCGCGCGTGAAGCGCTAACCTCCATCTGCCGCAACAGGCCGAGCCCAGTCGGACCGCCCTCCTCTGTCCTGCCGGACATCTCCCCCGTTACGGGGGAGATCGGCAGTTCCTGCGACGGCGCCCGGAACCCGTCCTCCGTCGCGCGCGTTTGCAACGAAGCACTCCACGAAATGGAGACGGACAAATGGCAAGCGCAGCCGACCGCGATCCGCGGCACCACACGCAGAAAATGCAGAAAGCATTCCAGGAGATTCAAGACCACCTTCGGGAAGACATCACGAAGCTCGATGAGCCCCAGCTGAAGGCCATGTTCGAGACGTCGGCGGAGGTCCTGGGCGGCCTGATCAAGGCATTCCGGGACTACGAGCAGAAGAATGAGGCGGCCTGGCGGTAAACCGGCTAAAGTGCTTTACCGTTTCACGGAAAAGGCAAGACGATGTCCGCGTCTGTAAATGTCCGATACATGGTCAACGACGTCGATGACGCCGTGGCCTGGTACACGCAGCACCTGGGCTTCACGCAGCTCTCGAACCATGCACCGGCCTTCGCG
>NZ_RZTO01000137.1:0-10321 GCF_003997225.1 Mesorhizobium sp. M2C.T.Ca.TU.002.02.1.1 | reverse complement strand
CTCTATGGCTGGGCATCGTGCTGCAGGTCGCGGCCGGAGCGCTGGTAATTGCCGGCATCTGGACCACGGCAGCGGCTGCGGCCCTGATCCTGTTCCTGATCGTCGCGACGCCGATGTTCCACAATTTCTGGGACCATCAAGGACCGGATCGCGCGTCCCGCATCAATGGCGTCGTCAGCAATGTTGCTTTGGCTGGTGGGTTCCTGGCGCTGATCGCGCAGGGCATATAGGCGACCGCGCCGCCGCGGCCGTCCAGGCTAAAGCGCGTCGCGATCTTTTCAGATTCGCTCCATGCGCTTTAGGTTTTTGATTTTGCGCATGTCTTTATCCCGAAACCGGTTCCCACTTTCGGGAGACATGCTTTAGGCCGCGAACCTCAGACCGCCGTCGCAGGTCAGCACCTGGCCGGTCATGAAGCTGTTGGAGACGAGGAAGGCGATCGCCTCGGCGACATCCTCGGCGCGGCCGATGCGGCCGACCGGGGTCTTGCCGGCATAGTCGGCAAACACCGCCTGCCGTTGATCGTCCGGCAGGAAGTCCCACCAGGGCGTGTCGATGACGCCGGGCGCCACGACGTTGACGCGCAAAGGCTTCAGCTCGACGGCGAGGATCGGTGCGACGGTCAAAAGCATGCCGTTGATGGCGCCGATGCCGGCGACGCCGGGCGCCGCGATCTGCGCCGAGACGGCCGAGATGAAGGTGACCGATCCGGCCTTGTTCAAGGTCGGCAAGGCCGCTTGCAGGCAGGAGAGTTGCGGCCGGATCTTCTCGTCGACGCCGCTGCCGATGTCGGCGAGGTCGAGTGTCGCGAACGGTCCCAGTCCCTTGCCGCCGCTTGCGGCGAGAACCAGGTGATCGAACGGCCCGAGACCATCGAAGAAATTCCGAACCTGGTCAGGCTTGCTCGCGTTGAAAGCGGCCTTGCCGGCGGTGCCGCCGAGGCTTTTCCAGGCGCCCTTGAGCTTCTCCTCGTTGCGGCCGGTGATCGTCACCTTCATCGTGGGGCTGACCAGCCGTTTGGCCGTGGCAAGGCCGATGCCGGAGGAGCCGCCGATGATCACGCAATGTTCGATAGTCTCGTTCATGAATGCTGTTCCCTTGATGCTGAAGATGCGTGCCCAATCAATTCGAGGCTGAGGTCTCTCAGCCGGTGGCGGGCCTTTTCGTCATAGGCCTGGGCATCGGCGCGCGATTCCCGCTGGCCGTCGAAATAGCGGCCGCTGCGCCCGTCGAGCGCCGGCGATGCGGCGAGGTTGAGGATGGCGTCGGCGCCGGTCTCGACCGAGCTCCATGGCGTGACGCCGGCCTGCCTGACCATGGTCGTGTCCATGTAGCTTGCCGGATGCAGCGCGTTGACGGTGATGCCGGTGCCTTCGAGCTGTTCCGCCAGGTCGACTGTGAACAGGATCTGCGCCAGCTTGCTCTGGCAGTAGGCGCGCACGCCGCTATAGCCATGCGTCAGCATGACGTCGTCGAAATCGATCGCCTGCTGGCCGGCCGAGGCGACATTGACGATCCGCGCCGGCGCACTTGCCTTGAGCAAAGGCAAGAGCTCCGACGTCAGCAGGAAGCCGGCGAGATAGTTGACGGCGAAGCGCAATTCATAGCTGTCGGCGCTCACCTGCCTTTTCGCGCCCTGGCCGCCAGTGCCGACGCCGGCATTGTTGATCAAGATGTCGAGCCGGTCGGTCCTTGCGAGCACCGCTTCGGCGAGGCGGCGCACTTCGGCCAGCGAAGCGAGGTCGGCGGCGAGGAATTCCGCCTTGCCGCCCTTGGCCTCGATCGCGGAGACCGTCGCCTTGCCGCGGCCTGCGTCGCGGCCATGCACCAGCACGCGGGCGCCGGCGGCGCCGAGCCTTTCGGCGACCACACGGCCGACGCCGTCGGTCGAGCCCGTGACGAGAATGGTTTTGTCCTTGAGTTCCATGTCCAGAGCCTCCTTGCGCTGCTCTGAACGCAAAGATGGGATACGGCGACTATCTCAAACAGTTCAAACTTTATCCTGGTATCAGTACTGCTATAATAGGCGCATGGATATCGCGACCCACTCCCCCGAAGATCACCGCCGGCGCGAGCTCGGCGCCTTCCTGCGTTCGCGCCGCGAGAGGCTTTCGCCCGATGTCGCCGGCATCGCTTGCGGCGCGCGGCGGCGCACGCCCGGACTGCGGCGCGAGGAAGTGGCGATGATCGCCGGGGTCGGCACGACCTGGTACACATGGCTTGAGCAGGGCAGGGATGTGCGGCCTTCGGTCGAGGTGCTGACCGCGCTCTGCCAGGCATTGCGGCTCGACGGCGCCGAGCAGCGGCATCTGTTCACGCTCGCCGGCCGCCAGCAGCCGGAGCGGCGGCGCATCGTGCAGACAAAGGTCGAAGGACCCTTGCTGCACATGCTGCAGAGCCTGGTGCTGCAGCCCGCCTATGTCGTCGGCCCGCGCTGGGACGTGCTGGCCTGGAATGACGCGGCGGTCGCCATTTTCGGCGACTATGGCTTGCTGGAAGGCGATGCCCGCAACATCATCCACGGCGTGTTCACCGATCCGCACCGGCGGCGCCTTCTGGTGGACTGGGAGCAGCTGGCGCGCGCGACCCTTGCCGCCTTCCGCGCCGAGAGCGCGAAATACACCGGCGATCCGGACTTCGAACGGCTGATCGCGCTGATGATGCGCTCCAGCCCCGAATTCCGGGAATGGTGGCCGCAGCGCGATGTCGTGCATCGGCTCTCCGGGCTCAAGCACCTCCGGCACCCGATCGCCGGCGCGATGACCTTCGAGCATATGAGCCTGTCGATCGACGACGGCTCGGATATGCGGCTGATCGTTTACACGCCGCTTGCCGAGCAGAATTCGGTTGCCAAGCTCAAGAAGCTGCTCGAGGCCCAGCCGGCCCAGAAACGCAGCGCGTGAGATTGGCTGTCGGCAACCCTTCAACTTCGTCATCCACGGGCGGAGCGGGAGCGAAGCGGACGCGGAGACCCGAGGATCCATTCCGTTACCTTGATCGAAGGGCGCCGCGGAGCAGAATTTTGCACCGTGGCGGCGCGTTGAAGTCACGGAATGGATCCTCGGGTCTGCGCTGCGTCGCTACGCTCCTTGCTTCGCCCGTGGATGACGAAGCTGATAGGCTTCGGCCAATCTCCAAGGGCAATGATAGCCAGACGGCTCCCAAGTTGTTCCAGCCCGTTGGGCCGTTATGACGAGGTGCTACCCCTTCGGCTTCAACCCATCCAGGAACAGCTGCTCCAGAAAACGCGCCGCGTCCTCGAAGCGCCCGTCGCCGCCGCGGTCGGCGCCGAGCACGGCGCGAACCTGGACGTCGAAATCGGCATAATGCTGCGTCGTCGCCCAGATCGAGAAGATCAGATGCCAGGGATCGGTGCGGACGATCTTGCCGGCGCGCATCCAGCCCTTGATGACGGCGGCCTTCTCGTCGACCAGGGTCTTCAACTCGCCCTCCAGCATCGGCTTGATGCGCGGCGCGCCCTGCAGGATCTCGTTGGCGAAAAGCCGGCTTTCGCGCGGGAAGTCGCGCGCCATCTCCAGCTTCCTGCGGATATAGCTTCTGAGTTCCGTCAGCGGGTCGCCGATGTCGTCCAGCTCACGCAATGGCGCCAGCCAGGTGTCGAGCAGGCGCTGCATCAACGTCTCGTGAATGTCTTCCTTGCGGCGGAAGTAATAGAGGAGGTTCGGCTTCGACATGCCGGCGGCTTCGGCGATCTGATCGATGGTCGAACCGCGAAAGCCGTTGGCGGAGAAGACTTCGAGCGCGGCTTCGAGGATCAGCTCGCGCTTTTCCTGCTGGATGCGGGTGCGGCGGGGAGCGGAGCCTTCCATCGTGTCCGTCATCCTTGCAAACTCCAACGCCGGCCATCTGGACCAATTGTCTGGACCAGTTTTTCCTTGGGCTGTGGAGCGCGCTTTTTATGCCGCATTTCCGCTAGTAATCCTTTTGACCGCCGACAGGCGGTGCTAACGTTTGTCCAACCGGTCAAAATTTTGCGTAGCACGAAAGCGCAGCAAAGACCAAGCGTTGGCCGCACCGAAACAGGTTACAAGGGGAAGTCTTGGTCATGTCCAACCGGCTGAAAGTCACGCCGAACGATCTCAGCGCATTCTGGATGCCGTTCACGGCAAACCGTCAGTTCAAGCAGGCGCCACGCATGTTGGTGTCCGCCAAGGACATGCATTACACGACCAGCGACGGCCGCAAGGTGCTCGACGGCACCGCGGGCCTGTGGTGCGTGAACGCCGGCCACTGCCGGCCGAAGATCACCGAGGCGATCCAGCATCAGGCCGCCGAGCTCGACTATGCGCCGGCCTTCCAGATGGGCCACCCGATCGTGTTCGAGCTGGCGAACCGCCTGGTCGACATCGCGCCCAAGGGCATGGACCATGTCTTCTTCACCAATTCCGGTTCGGAATCGGTCGAGACCGCGCTCAAGATGGCGATCGCCTACCACCGTGTTCGCGGCGAGGGCTCGCGCACCCGGCTGATCGGCCGCGAACGCGGCTATCATGGCGTCAATTTCGGCGGCATCTCGGTCGGCGGCATCGTCTCCAACCGCAAGATGTTCGGCACGCTGCTCGGCGGCGTCGACCATCTGCCGCACACGCATCTGCCGGAGAAGAACGCCTTCTCGAAGGGCGTTCCGGAACATGGCGCGGAGCTGGCGAACGATCTCGAGCGGCTCGTCGCGCTGCATGATGCCTCGACCATCGCGGCCGTCATCGTCGAGCCGGTCGCCGGCTCGACCGGCGTCATCCTGCCGCCGAAGGGCTATCTGCAGAAGCTTCGGGAAATCTGCACCAAGCACGGCATATTGTTGATTTTCGATGAAGTGATCACCGGCTTCGGCCGTCTCGGCACGCCGTTCGCGGCGGACTATTTCGGCGTCACGCCGGATATCATGACGACGGCCAAGGGCGTGTCCAACGGCGTCATCCCGATGGGTGCGGTGTTCGTCAGGAAGGAAATCCACGACGCCTTCATGACCGGCCCCGAGCACATGATCGAGTTCTTCCACGGCTACACCTATTCGGGCAATCCGATCGCCAGCGCGGCGGCGCTCGGCACGCTGGACACCTACAAGGAAGAAGGCCTGCTGACGCGCGGCGAGGAACTGGCGCCTTACTGGGAAGACGCGCTGCATTCGCTCAAGGGCGAGCCGCATGTCATCGACATCCGCAACATCGGCCTGATCGGCGCGATCGAGCTGGCGCCGATCGCCGGCAGCCCGACCAAGCGGGCGTTCTCGGCCTTCGTCAAGGCCTTCGAGCGCGGCGCGCTGATCCGCACCACCGGCGACATCATCGCGCTGTCGCCGCCGCTGATCATCACCAAGGGCCAGATCAACGAGCTGATCGACCATGTTCGCGATGTTCTGAGGTCGATCGACTGACAAGCCGGAGCGGACACCTTCCCCGTCGAGGGTGTCCGCGGCACGGCAGGTGAGGTCGGCGCGGGAGCGCCGATCTTGAGTGAGCTTGATTCAGGCTGGCTGCGCGCCGATGCCGGTCAGGATCACCCGTTTGATGTTTTCCTTGGCTTCCCGCCATTGCCGGTCGGAGAGCGATTTGCCGCCGTTCAGCGTCTCGATCTGGTGGCCGAAATCGGCGTAGTGCTGGGTCGTGGCCCAGAGCATGTAAAGGAGATGCCGTGGGTCCACCGGGTCCATCTTGCCCTCCTCGATCCAGCGCCTGATGATCTCGACGCGGCCATCGGTCCATTCGCGCAAAGTCGATTCCATATAGTCCTGAAGCACCGGCGCGCCGTGCATCACTTCCGAGGCCCAGACCTTCGAACCGTCCGGATGACGGCGCGATATTTCCATCTTGGCGTCGATATAGGCGCTGATGCCGTCAACCGGGCCGCGCGCAGCGTCGAAGCAATTGGCCGCCTGCAGCCAGATTTCGAAAATGTTCTGGACGACGGACCGGTAGAGCTCTTCCTTGGTGGCGAAATAATAGTGGAGATTTGCCTTTGGCAGTCCCGCCAGGTCGGCGATCAACTGCATCGTGGCGCCACCGAACCCAGCCTCCGCGAACACCTTTTCGGCGGCGAGCAGGATGGCTTTTTCATTCTCCCGCCTTATATCCTGTCGCCGCATGGGACGGGTGGATTCGGTCATGTCTCCCCCAAGATTCTCGTTGACCGCTTGGTCAGGTTGTGTAGTCTGAAAGCTGACCATACGGTCAGGATGCAAACCACTCAAGGGGCGACAAGACCCCTGGTGAAAATGGGAACCGCAAATGGCCGCACCCGGCGAAAATCTGCGAATCAATTCAGACCGTTTGTGGGACTCCCTGATGGAGATGGCGAAGATCGGCCCCGGCATCGCCGGCGGCAACAATCGCCAAACCGTGACGGACGAGGACGGCGAAGGCCGCCATCTGTTCAAGCGCTGGTGCGATGCCGCCGGGCTCGAAATGGGCGTCGACGAGATGGGCACGATGTTTGCCCGCCGCGAAGGCACCGATCCCAGCCTGCCTCCGGTCTATGTCGGCAGCCATCTCGACACGCAGCCGACCGGCGGCAAGTATGACGGCGTGCTGGGCGTGCTGGGCGGGCTGGAAGTCGTGCGCTCGCTCAACGATCTCGGCATCAAGACGAGACATCCGATCGTCGTCACCAACTGGACCAACGAGGAAGGCGCGCGCTTCGCGCCGGCGATGATGGCATCGGGCGTCTTTGCCGGCGTGCTCGACCAGGCCGACGTCTACCAGCATGTCGACAAGGACGGCAAAAAGTTCGGCGAGGAGCTCGAGCGCATCGGCTGGAAAGGCACCGAGAAGGTCGGCGATCGCAAGATCCACGCCTTCTTCGAGCTTCATATCGAGCAGGGGCCGATCCTGGAGGACGAGGGCATCGACATCGGCGTCGTCACCCACGGCCAAGGCCTGAAGTGGCTGCAGGTGACGCTGACCGGCAAGGAAGCGCATACGGGCTCGACACCGATGCCGAAACGCCGCAATGCCGGGCTCGGCATGGCGCGCGTGATCGAGCTGGTACATGAGATCGCCATGGACTATCAGCCCGACGCCGTCGGCGCCGTCGGCCACATGCAGGCCTATCCGAACTCGCGCAATATCATCGCTGGCCGCACCGTCTTCACCATCGACATCCGCTCGCCGGAGAAGGAAGTGCTTGACGCGATGGATGGCCGCATCCGCGAGGGCATCGACACGATCTGCGATGCGCTCGACATCAAATACGAGATCGAGCAGGTCGGGCATTTCGACCCGGTCACCTTCGACAAGAATTGTGTCAAGGCGATCCGCGACGCCGCCGAGCGGCTGGGTTACTCGCATCGCAACATCGTCTCCGGCGCCGGCCACGACGCCTGCTGGATCAACCGCGTCGCGCCGACCGCCATGGTGATGTGTCCCTGCGTCGACGGGCTCAGCCACAACGAGGCCGAGGAGATCACCAAGGAATGGGCTGCGGCTGGCGCCGATGTGCTGTTCCACGCGGTGGTCGAAACGGCGGGGATCGTCGAATGACCGACTAGAGCATTCCACCGTTTCACGGAAACGGTGGAATGCTCTAGTGTCTTTGTTTTGAGGCAATTTCGGACGGAAAACCGCTTCACACTTTCCCTGAAATTGCTCCGGACCAATCACCTCGCAACGCCGCTCGCCAAGAAGCGCGAAAGAACAGGGGAACAGACATGACCAAAGTCATCCGGAACGGCACCGTCGTCACCGCCGACCGCACATGGAAGGCCGACGTGCTGATGCAGCACGGCAAGATCGTCGCCATCGGCTCGAACCTGCATGGCGACCACGAGTTCGACGCCACCGGCTGCTATGTCATGCCGGGCGGTATCGATCCGCACACCCATCTCGAAATGCCTTTCATGGGCACCTATTCGGCCGACGATTTCGAATCCGGCACGCGCGCGGCACTCTCCGGCGGCACGACCATGGTGGTCGATTTCTGCCTGCCGGCGCCGCAGCAGTCGCTGCTGGAGGCGCTGCAGATGTGGGACAACAAGACCTCGAAAGCGTCCTGCGACTATTCCTTCCACATGGCGATCACTTGGTGGGGCAAGCAGGTGTTCGACGAGATGGCTCAAATCGTCGACAGGGGCATCACCTCGTTCAAGCACTTCATGGCCTATAAGGGCGCGCTGATGGTCGACGACGACGAGATGTATGCGTCGTTCCAGCGCTGCGCCGATCTCGGCGCGCTGCCGCTTGTCCACGCCGAGAACGGCGACGTGGTCGCGGCGCTCTCGCAAAAGCTTCTGGCCGCCGGCAACAATGGCCCCGAGGGACATGCCTATTCGCGTCCGCCGGAAGTGGAAGGCGAGGCGACAAACCGCGCCATCATGATCGCCGACATGGCCGGTGTGCCGCTCTATGTCGTGCATGTCTCCTGCGAGCAGAGCCACGAAGCGATCCGCCGCGCCCGCCAGAAGGGCATGCGGGTGTTCGGCGAGCCGCTGATCCAGCATCTGACGCTCGACGAGACGGAGTATTTCAACAAGGACTGGGACCACGCGGCGCGTCGTGTGATGAGCCCGCCCTTCCGCAACAAGCTGCACCAGGACTCGCTGTGGGCCGGCCTGCAGGCCGGCTCGCTGCAGGTCGTGGCGACCGACCACTGCGCCTTCACCACCAAGCAGAAAAGAAACGGCGTCGGCGACTTCACCAAGATCCCGAACGGCACGGGCGGGCTCGAAGACCGCTTGCCGGTGCTGTGGACCAGAGGCGTCAACACCGGGCGGCTGACGATGAACGAGTTCGTCGCGGTGACCTCGACCAACATCGCCAAGATCCTCAACATGTACCCGAAGAAGGGCGCGATCGTCGAAGGCGCCGACGCCGACATCGTCGTCTGGGACCCGAAGCGCAAGAAGACGATCTCGGCCAAGAAGCAGCAATCGGTGATCGACTACAATGTCTTCGAAGGCGTCGAGGTGACCGGCCTGCCGCGCTTCGTCTTCTCGCGCGGCGAACTCTCGATCGAGGAAGCGGACGTCAAGGCCAAGGCCGGCCATGGCGAGTTCGTCGCCCGCGAGCCGAACGCCGCGGTCAACCGGGCGCTGTCGACCTGGAAGGAGATTTCCGCGCCACGCAAGGTGGAGCGGACCGGCATTCCGGCGACGGGGGTTTGAGCATGCGGCGCGGGGGGCTGCTTTTCACCGCTGCCTTGGTTCTTGCCGCCGGCCATGCATGGGCCGCCGGCATCGATCTCACGAAGCCTTATGGCGACAAATATGGCTGCATCAACCGGAACGGCCAGCAGGTCGCCGCCGACAAGATGCTGCTTTTGACCGACAAGGAACTGATCACGGCGGCCAGCGCCTGCACCTTCAGCGACAAGCAGGCCCAGGCCGACGGCTCGCTGGTGGTGACGGCGAAATGCGAGGCGGAAGGCGAGGAGGGTCAGGCGCCCACCAAATTCACCATCAAGCGCAGCGCGAAGAATGCCAAGAAGCTGGTGGTGGCCGACGAGGACGGCAATGTGATGGGCGAAGTCGCGCGATGCAAATGACGGCGACCCCGTCGGGGTCAAGCGACGAGCCCATCCAGTTCCGGCAGCAGGACGACGCTTTCCTGTTCGTTGGGATCGGTGCGGGCGATGACCGCCGAGGACGGCGCTCCGCTCAGATTGGCCGGCAGATGCGGCACCCCGGCCGGGATGTAGAACAGGTCGCCGGCCTTGACGACGATGTGGTGCTCGAGCCGGTCGCCGTACCAGGTGTGGACTTCGCCGGAGAGCACGTAGATGGCCGTCTCGTGGCTTTCATGCATATGCGCCTTGGCGCGGGCGCCGGGCGGCATGGTGAGAAGATGCATGCAGATGCCGGAGGAGCCGACGGTCTCGGCGGCGATGCCGGCGAAATAGCTCAGCCCCTGCTTGCCCTGATAGGTGCTTTCGGGGCGAACAAGATGACAGGTGGGTTTAGGCGACATCGGCAAGGCTCCGGGCGGCGTCGATCGGGTGGGACAGGACGAGTGGAAAGCAACGCTATCATAAAATCAACCGGATTGCGGACAGCGCCGCGGCGGCTGCGAAAGGCAGGCTGCAGCCAATGACCGAACAGCCGCCAGCCGTCGTTTCGGCAAGCAAGCTCGGCCTCACCTTCCAGACCAATGACGGTCCGGTGCAGGCGCTGTCCAATGTCGATCTGACCATCGGCAAGGGCGAATTCGTCTCCTTCATCGGTCCATCCGGCTGCGGCAAGACCACCTTGCTGCGCGTCATCGCCGACCTGGAAAAGGCGACTTCGGGGACGATCGCGGTCAACGGGCTGACGCCCGAGCAGGCGCGCGAGAAGCGCTCCTACGGCTATGTGTTCCAGGCCGCCGCCCTGTTC
>NZ_RZTO01001379.1:0-779 GCF_003997225.1 Mesorhizobium sp. M2C.T.Ca.TU.002.02.1.1 | reverse complement strand
GGGGCTTTGCATTCTGGTCACTGTTGACCGCGACCGCAAAGCGATATTTTTTGATTGCGACCATCGAAAATTTCGATGGCGGTGGTTTTGAGGGCAGGGGTGATGGATACCGAGAATCTGCGCAGTTTCCTGGAGGTCGCGGCGCATGGCAGCTTCACCGTCGCGGCGAGCCGCCTGAACCTTGCCCAGTCGACCGTCAGCGCGCGCATTCGCGGCCTGGAGGAGCAGTTGGGGCGCAAGCTTTTCGTCCGTGACAGCGATGGCGTCACGTTGACGCCGGCCGGCCGGCAGTTCCTGCCGCATGCCTCGACGATCACCCGCACCTGGGAGCAATCGCGCCAGGACATCGCCGTTCCCGATGGCTACGAAACGCTGCTCAGGCTCACCGCGCCCGCCTATCTCTGGGACAGCATCACCTCGCCCTGGATCGACTGGATGCGCGCGAAGCGGCCGAATGTGGCGCTCAGGCTGGAAGGCAGCTTCCCCGATCTGGCGGTCGACCAGATCGCCGAGGGCCTGCTCGACATCTGCATCCTCTATCTGCCCAAGCCGCATCCCGGCATCGTCTATGAAACGCTGGCCGTCGATCAGGTGGTTCTCGTCCAGCACACGGCGCAGTCCGGGCCGTGGACGCAAAACTATATCCTGATGGACTGGGGGCTGGAGTTCCGCATCGAGCACGATCGCGCCTTTGCCGGCATGGTGAAGCCGGCGATCTCGGCCGGGCTGGTCTTCATCGGCTTGCAGCACGTCCTGTCGCAGAAGGCGGCCGCCTATCT
>NZ_RZTO01001378.1:0-790 GCF_003997225.1 Mesorhizobium sp. M2C.T.Ca.TU.002.02.1.1 | reverse complement strand
GGTGATGGGCTTTGCCGACGGCAAGCGGGTGCTGATCACCGACACGCCGCCGACCTTCGTTCCGGCGCTGAACTGAAGCGGAGCGGGGAGACGTGCTGAAGGTCGAGAAGCTTGTCGTGCGCTATGGCGCCGTCATGGCGGTGCGCGAATTGTCGCTCGAGGTCGGGCAGGGCGAGCTTGTCGCCCTGCTCGGGCCCAACGGCGCCGGCAAGAGCTCGACCATCAACGCCCTGACCGGCCTGGTCACGCCGGCTTCGGGGCGCATCGTGCTCGACGGCAAGGACATCTCGCATGTCCGCACCGAGGACCGCATCCGCGCCGGACTGACCTCGACGCCGGAAGGCCGGCACATCTTCTCCAACCTGAGCGTCGGCGAGAATCTGCGGCTGGGGGCCGCGACAAGGCGCGACCCGGCCGGCGTGCGCCAGGATATCGAGCGGTTCCTGTCGCTGTTCCCGGTTCTGTCCGAACGCTTCGGCCAGGCGGCCGGCACGCTTTCGGGCGGCGAGCAGCAGATGCTGGCGATCGCCCGTTCGCTGATGTCGCGGCCGAAGCTGTTGCTGCTCGACGAGCCGTCGCTGGGGCTCGCGCCCAAGATCGTGGCGCGCATCTTCGATTTCATCGGCGAGCTCAAGGCGCAAGGGCTGACGCTGCTGGTGGTCGAGCAGAACGCCAAGCAGGCGCTGCGCTTCGCCGATCGCGTCTATGTTGTGAGCTCGGGCACGCTGCGCTACGACGGACCGCCGGCCAGGCTCGCCGACGAGCACGGCTTGTTCAATCTCTATATCGG
>NZ_RZTO01001377.1:0-794 GCF_003997225.1 Mesorhizobium sp. M2C.T.Ca.TU.002.02.1.1 | reverse complement strand
GGTCCCGGCGCCCGCCGTGCCGATGGCGAAATCGCCGGTTGCCGCCTGCACGGCCTCATAGCCGAGTTCGCGATAGGGTGGATAGCGACCCCAATCCTTGTCGCCGCCATTGCGCAGGTCGAACAGGATCGCGGCCGGCACGATCGGCACGCGGAAGCCTCCAACCTCGACACCGATGTTTTTCTCGCGCAGCGCCGCCTGCACGCCCGAAGCGGCGTCGAGGCCGAAGGCTGAGCCGCCCGACAGAACGACGGCATGGATCGTTGCGATCGAATTCTGCGGCTCGAGCAGATCGGTCTCGCGCGTGCCCGGCGCGCCGCCCAGCACCTGGACGCCGGCAACCGCGGGCTCGTCGCACAGCACTACCGTGACGCCCGATTTCAGCCTGGCGTCGGCGGCATTGCCGATGCGGAGGCCGGCAACGTCGGTAATGAGATTACGCGGCCCGGTGCGGAACATCACTTGTCCTCCAGCGGTACGAAATCCGTGCCGTCGAAGCGGAAGACGCGGAACGGGTTCTGGCTGAGATCGCCCTTGTCGTCGAAGCGGACGGTGCCGATCGCGGTTGCGAAATCATGGCCAGTCAGCGCTTCGGCGAGCGGCTGACCGGAGCTTTCCGCGCCGGCCAGCGCGGCCTTGGCGACCTCGACCGCGGCATAGGCCGGCAGCGTATAGCCATCCGGCGCGATGTTCTTCGCGGCAAAGGCCTGCACGACCTTTGGATCGGCAACCTCCGACCATTCCGGCGTGGCGATCATCAGCGTACCGACGGCATAGGGCACATCGCCAGGCGG
>NZ_RZTO01001376.1:0-794 GCF_003997225.1 Mesorhizobium sp. M2C.T.Ca.TU.002.02.1.1 | reverse complement strand
CCATCACCGGGCTCTATCTCGCCAGCATCGGGGGCATCATGCAGATGTTTCCCAATCTGGGCGCCAGGAAGCCCTGATCCTGGATCAGGATATTTTTGGGTCGAATGATCATCCTGGCCCTAGCTGTCTATCGGCGCATGATCTTCCGAAAATCGGTTCTCCCTTTCGGAATCATGTTTCTAGATTGTGTACGTACCCTTCAGAGAGTTGAACGATGTCCAAGGCAATCCGCATCCACGCCAATGGCGGCCCCGAAGTCCTGGCTTATGAAAATGCCGATCCCGGCCAGCCGGGAGAAGGCCAGATCCTGATCCGGCACACGGCGATCGGCCTCAACTTCATCGACGTCTACTACCGCTCAGGGCTTTACCCGCCGCCCGGCGGTTTTCCGCTGATCCCGGGCGGCGAGGCGGCGGGCGTCGTGCTGGCGCTCGGCACCGGCGTCGACTGGCTGAAGCCAGGCGACCGCATCGCCTATGCCGTCAATGTCGGGGCTTATGCCGAGCAACGGGTGATCGCCGCCGACCGTGTGGTCAAAGTGCCGGACGGCATCAGCGACGAGCAGGCGGCGGCGATGATGCTGAAGGGCATGACGGCCGAATACCTTCTGCGCCGGACCTTCCCGGTGAAGGCCGGCGACACGATCCTTTACCACGCGGCGGCCGGCGGCGTCGGCCTCATCCTCGGCCAATGGGCAAAGCATCTCGGCGCGACCGTGATCGGCACGGCGAGCTCCGCCGACAAGATCGAGCTTGCCCGGGCGCATGGCTTCGACCACGTCATCAACTACAAGG
>NZ_RZTO01001375.1:0-796 GCF_003997225.1 Mesorhizobium sp. M2C.T.Ca.TU.002.02.1.1 | reverse complement strand
AGGCTGACGTCCCCCGTTCGCGCGAGAACCTTCGATCCCGAGATCAGCGCACGTGTGTTCGTGCCAAAATCCACTCGCGCGACGGATACCGCGATCGACGCGTTGACAGAAACAGCACCCGCGCCGCCAATGCTGACGGAAGCCGCAACCAGAGTAGCATCCACGGTCGATTCATCGGTCGCCGTGGCGCTGACGGAGTTCGCGGCAACATTGGACCCGTCAATGATGCTGGCTTCGACCACGTTGGTCAGTACAGCCGTCGCCAGGACCGCGCTGGCCGCGACATTGATGGACACGCCCCCCGCGCCGCCGACCGACACGCCAACAGCCACGCCGTCGGCCTCAATCAGGTTGTCGGCGAAAGCATCAACGGTGACACTGCCTGACGTCGAAGTAACGGTGGAATCGTCAATGGTGGCCAGCAGGCTGCCGCTCATCGTGTTTTCGGCATAAGTAACCGACACGGTGACGTTGACCGAGGCCGCACCGGCACCGCCCGCGGATACGGTGACAGCCAGCAGTTCGGCCTTAATGCCTGCCCGATCCTCGGCATGGACAGTCACGTTGCCGCCCGCGGTTACCGTGCTTCCCACAATGCTGGCTTCGATGCCGTTGTTGATGTCGTTGAACGCCACCACGCCGGCACCGCTGACGTTGACGGAAACACCGCCAGCGCCGCCGGCGGCGATGCCGACCGCAATGCCGGTCGCATGGATGGTCATTCCGCTGGCCGACCCGGTATCGTAGTCGGAGGCGGATACGGCAACCGCTCCGGCTGTATCAACGCTCGACCTGT
>NZ_RZTO01001374.1:0-798 GCF_003997225.1 Mesorhizobium sp. M2C.T.Ca.TU.002.02.1.1 | reverse complement strand
GGCTTGGTGATGCGGTCATGGCTGACACCCGGGCAAAGACAGTCGAAAACAAGGGCAGCGCCGGGACGTTCGCCGCCCGGCGCCGTGGAAGGAAATCAGTTGCCAGGCGCGGTCCAGACGGCGTCGGATATCCGCACCGCTTTCGGGATCAGCCCAAGCTTGAAGAAGCGGTCGGCCGTCGCCTGCTGGCCGGCGACGATCTCGTCGGTGATCGGATAGATGCCGAACTTGGTGCGGTTGGCGGCGATCGTCTGCGCGTCGAGCGGCACGCCGGTCACCTCATGCAGCGCCTCGGCCACCTTGTCGCGGTTCTGGTCGGCCCATTTGGCCGCGTCGCCGAGCGCGGCGATCGTCGTCGAGACGAAATCCGGATGCGCCTTGGCGAAATCCTTGTTGGCGAGAAAATAGGTGTTGACCTTAAGCACGTCGCTTGAGCGGGCAAGCACGCGCGGCTGGTAGCGGGTCTCGGCGATGGCGAAGAACGGATCCCACACCGCCCAGGCGTCGATCTGGTCGCTGGCGAAGGCGGCGGCCGCGTCCGCGGGGCTGAGATAGACCGGCGTGACCTGGTCGAAGGTGATGCCGGTCTTTTCCAGCGCCGCGACCAAAAGATTATGCGCGCTGGTGCCCTTGCCGACGCCGATGCGCTTGCCCTTGAGATCGGCCAGCGACCGGATGGGCGAGGCCGGCTTGACGAAGATCGCCTCGCCGTCGCCATTCGACGGCAGCGCCGCCGCATAGACGATGTTGGCGCCGGCCGACTGGCCGAAGATCGGCGGCGCGTCGCCGGTCCAGCCG
>NZ_RZTO01001373.1:0-802 GCF_003997225.1 Mesorhizobium sp. M2C.T.Ca.TU.002.02.1.1 | reverse complement strand
ATCTCATGCTTCAGCGCCGCCTCGCGGATGGTGCGCTTGAACATGAAGACCTGGTCGGCGAGCTCGATCGGGTTGCCGTGGCGCAGATTGATCTCGAGCTGGCCGGCGCCTTCCTCGTGGATCAGCGTGTCGATCTCCAGGCCTTGCCGTTCCGAGAAATGGTAGATGTCGTCGATCAGTTCGTCGAACTCGTTGACGCCGGCGATCGAATAGCCGGCGCCGCCGCCGATCGGCCGGCCCGAACGCCCGACGGGCGGCGTCAGCGGATAATCCGGATCGGGGTTCTTGCGCACCAGATAGAATTCGATCTCGGGCGCCACCACCGGCTTCAGGCCGCGCTCGTCATAGGCCGCAAGCACGCGCTTCAAGACGTTGCGCGGCGTGAACTCGACCGAGCGGCCGTCCTGATGGACGAGGTCGCAGATGACCGCCGCCGTCGGGTCTTCTTCCCAGGGCACCACGGTCAGCGTCGAAAGATCGGGCAGAAGCTTCAGGTCGCCGTCATCTTCGGGATAGTGGAAGCCGTTGCCATCCTCGGGATAGCCGCCGGAGATCGTCGTCATGAACACGGCCGAAGGCAGCGCCAGCGAGGTGTTGGAGGTGAATTTCTTCGACGGCATCATCTTGCCGCGGGCGACGCCCGCCTGGTCGGGCGTGATGCACTCTATGTCCTCGATGCCGCGCCATTCGAGCCAGGCGCTGGCCTCTTTCCAGTTCTTCACACCGCGTTGGTTCTTCAGGAAGGCAGGCGTGCGGGCGCGTCCCCCCCGGCTTGACGGACGGACTTCCTTTTTCTCAGGCG
>NZ_RZTO01001372.1:0-802 GCF_003997225.1 Mesorhizobium sp. M2C.T.Ca.TU.002.02.1.1 | reverse complement strand
GGTCTACACCATGACCATGCTCGCGGCGGCGGTCGCGACCTTCCTGCTCGCTTTCGCGCATAGCTACGAGCAGATGCTGCTTGCCGCGCTCGGCGTCGGGCTTGCCGGCGGCTCCTTCGCCGTCGGCGTCGCCTATGTCTCACGCTTCTTCCCCGCTGGAAAACAGGGCACGGCGCTCGGCATCTTCGGCGTCGGCAATGTCGGCGCCGCGGTCACCAAGTTCCTGGCGCCGCTCGTGCTGCTTGCCTGGGGCTGGCAGTCGGTGGCGCTGATCTGGGCGGCCGCTTTGGTCGTCATGGCCATCGTCTTCTGGTTCACGACCGACGACGATCCGGTCATCCGCGAGCGCCGCGCCGGCAAGGCGGCACCCGCGAGGAGCTTCTGGCAGGAATTCGCGCCGCTGAAGAACCTGCAGGTCTGGCGTTTTGCCTTCTACTACTTCTTCTCCTTCGGCGCGTTCGTGGCGCTGTCGCTCTGGCTGCCGCGCTATCTGATCGGCGTCTACGGCTTCGGTATCGCCACCGCAGGCATGATCGGCGCCGCCTATTCGATCCCCGCCAGCATCTTCCGCGCCTATGGCGGCGTGCTTTCCGACCGCATCGGCGCCCGCACCGTGCTCTACTGGACCTTCAGCGTCTGTGCCGTCGCGACTCTCGTTCTGTCTCTCCCCTCGGCAGACTATGTCGTGCGCGGCATCAGCGGGCCGATCCCCTTCCACGTCGAGATCGGCCCGCTCGCCTTCATCGCCGTCGCCTCGGTGCTCGGCTTCTTCATGAGCCTCGGCAAGGCCGCCGTCTACAAG
>NZ_RZTO01001371.1:0-805 GCF_003997225.1 Mesorhizobium sp. M2C.T.Ca.TU.002.02.1.1 | reverse complement strand
GCTCGGTCGAACGCCACGGCATGGAACTGAACCCGTGCGTGCTGCGGCCGAAGTCGCGCGGCTCGGTGCGGCTGCGCTCGCGAAAGCCAGGCGACCCGATCCGCTTCACCACCGGCTTCCTGTCCCATGCCGACGATCTTGCGCTGTTGCTGGCAGGGATGAAGATTGCCCGCGCCATCGTGCGCCAACCGGCACTGCGCGAAGTGGTCTCCGAGGAGCTTGCGCCGGGCAAGGCGGACAACCTCGGCGACGAGGCGATAACCGACCACATCATCCGCCACGCCAAGACCGTCTACCATCCCTGCGGCACCTGCCGGATGGGAACGGACCAACAGGCAGTGGTCGATCCGCGGCTTCGCGTGCGCGGCGTGCCACGCCTGCGTATCGCCGACGCCTCGATCATGCCGCGCCTCACCAGCGGCAACACCAACGCGCCGGCGATCATGATCGGCGACCGCTGCGCCGATTTCATCCTGGGCACCTCTTGAAGCGTTAGCCGAGCCTGATCCAGGCCGCCTTCAGGTCCGTGTATTTCTCGATCGCATGCAGCGACTTGTCACGGCCGAAGCCGGACTGCTTGAAGCCGCCGAGCCAACTCTCCGCTAGGTCAGTTTGCGCAACAGGAAATCGTAGAAGCGCGCGTCGTCCGCCCTCGAGACGTTAATGCGTATTCCTTTCGCGAGCGGGTGTGTCTTGTCGACGCAAAACACGCTGCCCGGCGCGATGAAAATGCTCTCTTTCGCGCCCTCCCGCGCCAGTTCGATATCATCGATGTCCTGGGGAAGCGTGAGATACAGATAGTACC
>NZ_RZTO01001370.1:0-806 GCF_003997225.1 Mesorhizobium sp. M2C.T.Ca.TU.002.02.1.1 | reverse complement strand
GCGTTGAGCAGGATGCCGATCAGCGCCGCCCCCACCAGCACGTTGCGCACCCCGCCCCTGCCGCCCGAAAGGCCGATGCCGCCGATCACCGCCACCAGCACGATGTCGTAGAGCAGCGTCGAGTTGACGATGCGGGTGTTGATCGAATGCAGGCTGGCCGCCGTCAAAAGCCCGGCGATCAGGGCCACAAAAGCCGAGAGCACGTAGCGCAGCACCAGCATGGGCCGCACCGGAACGCCGATGTTGCGGGCGGCGACCGGATTGTCGCCGGCGAAATAGATGAAGCGGCCCCATTTGGTGTAGCGCAGGAACAGGAAGACCAGGAAGGCCAACCCGGCGAAGACGAACACCTCGACCGGAATATCGAGGAAGCGGACGCCGCCGAGCAGCTCGACCCAATGTCCCCCGGGCACCGGCACGGCATCCTGCGTGATCAGTTGCGAGCGCACATAGCCGAACACGAAGGAGCCGGTAGCCAAAGTGACGAAGATCGCCGGCACGTCGGCATAGGCGACGAGAAAGCCGTTGAGCAGACCGATGGCTAAAACGCCCGCCAGCACATAGAGGAAGGCCAGCCCATCCGAGGTCCCGGTGTTGAGCAGTTGCAGATACCAGGCGACCGACATCGCCATGATTGCCACGGCCGACAGGTCGATGCCGCGGCCGATGATGACGACCGCCATGCCGAGCGCCAGAATGCCGAGCACCGAGACCGAACGGACGATGGCGACCAGATTGTCGGCGGTCAGGAACCCGGGCAGGCCCAGCGCAGCGGCGGCGAACAAAAGGATGGCGATGGCAAAGAC
>NZ_RZTO01000136.1:0-10356 GCF_003997225.1 Mesorhizobium sp. M2C.T.Ca.TU.002.02.1.1 | reverse complement strand
ACAGGCTGGCGCGGGCGGTGGTGCGGCTTGGCCCCTCCTACGTCAAGCTCGGCCAGTTCCTGGCAACGCGGCCCGACGTCGTCGGCAACGACATGGCGCTCGACCTCGCGCTCTTGCAGGACAAGATGCATACGTTCCCGAAGGCGGAGGCGGTCCACGCGATCGAAGCCTCGCTCGGACGCAGGATCGACGACCTCTATGCCAGCTTCGGTGAACCCGTGGCGGCGGCCTCGATCGCGCAGGTGCACAGCGCCGAAGTCGTGCGCGAGGATGTCGCTTCGCGGGTGGCGGTGAAGGTGATCCGGCCCGGCGTGCGGCGCCGCTTCTTCCAGGATCTCGAAAGCTATTTCCTCGCCGCCCACCTGCAGGAGAAATACATCCCCTCGTCACGCCGGTTGCGCCCGGTCGAGGTGACCCAGACGCTGGCGCAGACCACCAAGGTCGAGATGGACCTGCGGCTCGAAGCGGCAGCACTTTCGGAGCTCGGCGAGAACACCAAGGACGATCCCGGGTTCCGCGTGCCGGCGGTCGACTGGGAGCGGACCGGCCGCGACGTGCTCACCATGGAGTGGATCGACGGCGTCAAGATGAACGACATCGCCGGCCTCGCCGCCGCCGGCCACGACCTCAAGGCGATCGCCGCCAATCTCATCCAGTCGTTCCTGCGGCACACGCTGCGCGACGGCTTCTTCCATGCCGACATGCATCCGGGGAACCTGTTCGTGGAGGCGGATGGCACCATCGTGGCGGTCGATCTCGGCATTGCCGGGCGGCTCGGGAAGAAGGAGCGGCGCTTCCTCGCGGAGATCCTCTACGGTTTCATCGTGCGCGACTATCAGCGCGTCGCCGAGGTGCATTTCGAGGCGGGCTATGTGCCACGCCAGCACAATGTCTCGGCCTTCGCGCAGGCGATCCGCGCCATCGGAGAGCCGATCCACGGCCAGTCGGCCGATACCATTTCGATGGCCAAGCTCCTGACGTTGCTGTTCGAGGTCACCGAACTGTTCGACATGGCGACGCGGCCGGAACTGATCCTGCTGCAGAAGACCATGGTGGTCGTCGAGGGTGTTGCCCGCACGCTCGATCCGGCCTTCAACATGTGGAAGACCTCGGAGCCTGTGGTCGGCGACTGGATCGCCGGCAATCTCGGCCCGCGCGGACTGCTCACCGATGCACGCGACGGCGTCAAGGCACTCGTGGCGCTCGCAAGGCAGGCGCCGGACATTGCCGCGCGAACCGATCGGCTGTCGCGCGCGCTCGACCTGATGGCCGAGAACGGCCTGCGCTTCGACGAGGCGACGGCGCGCGCCATCGGCAAGGCCGAAGCGCGCCACACCCGCTCCGGCCGCGTGGCGCTGTGGGTGATCGCGCTGACGCTGATCTATGTCGCGTGGAAGTTGCTCTGAGATGCTTTCAATGACAGCAGTGCTGTCATTGAAAGCATCTCTTTCAGGGACTATGTTGAAGGTAAGGAGCAGAATATGAGCACCATTACCATTCGCAATCTCGACGCCAACGTGAAGCAGAAACTACGTGAGCGAGCTGCCATCAGGGGGGTCTCGATGGAAGAGGAAGCGCGTACCGTTCTTGCAAAGAGCGTTCTTTCGGACGGCTCGGACCAGGACGGTCGGGGAGAGTCACTTTACGCGGTTATTCGTCGGCTGGTTGAGCCCCATGGTGGTTTCAATATCGACTTGCCGGAGCGCGGGCCCGCGCGCGAGCCGCCGAAATTCGACTAACCATGTTCGTGCTGGATACGAATGTAATTTCGGAAACGTTCAAACCATTGCCCGATGCGGGGGTGGCTACCTGGATGGATAGCTCGTTCGCGACCCGTTCATACGTCACTGCGATGACCAAGGCGGAGTTGCTATTAGGGCTTGCAAACATGCCTGATGGAAAGCGTAAGGCCGCGCTGGGCGATGTCATCGGGACCTTTTTCACCGCATGGCTCAAGACCCCGGTGCTCCCGTTCGGGGACCGTGAGGCGGAAACATATGCGGAGATTGTTTCAAAGAGGCGATTTCTGGGACGCCCTGTCCGGGAGTTTGATGCGCAGATTGCCTCGGTTGCTCGCTCGCGGGGCTTTGCTATCGTGACCAGAAATGTGGCTGACTTTACCGATTGCGGTGTCAACATAGTCAATCCTTGGGCAGCGGCGTGATCCTCTCCGGCAGGCGCATCCTGCTCATCATCGGCGGCGGCATCGCCGCCTATAAATCGCTCGACCTGATCCGGCGGCTGCGTGAGCGCGGCGCGTCGGTGCGGGTGGTGATGACGTCGGCCGCGCAGCAATTCGTCACCACGCTGTCGGTCGGCGCGCTTTCGGCCGACCATGTCTTCACCGAGCTGTTCGACCGCAAGGACGAGCACGATGTCGGCCACATCAGGCTGTCGCGCGAGGCCGATCTGCTGGTCGTCGCGCCGGCCACCGCCGACCTGATGGCCAAGCTCGCCAACGGCCATGCCAACGACCTTGCCTCGACGGTGCTTCTGGCCACCGACAAGAAGGTGCTGATGGCGCCGGCGATGAACCCGAAAATGTGGGCGCATCCGGCAACGCGCCGCAATCGGGCGACCTTGCTGAAGGACGGCATCGTCTTTGTCGGTCCCGCCAAGGGCGAGATGGCCGAGAGCAACGAAGCGGGCGAGGGCCGCATGGCCGAACCGTTGGAGATCGTCGCCGCGATCGAGGCGATGCTCGACGAGAAGCCGAAGCCGCTTGCCGGTCGCAGGGTCATCGTCACCTCGGGACCGACGCACGAGCCGATCGACCCGGTGCGCTACATCGCCAACCGCTCGTCCGGCAAGCAGGGCCACGCGATCGCTGCCTCGCTGGCAAAGCTCGGCGCCGATGTGCGGCTGGTCTCCGGTCCGGTCACCATCGCCGATCCGGCCGGTGTCGCGACCACCCATGTCGAAACGGCCGCTCAGATGAAGCAGGCGGTCGAGAGCCTGTTGCCGGCGGATGCTGCCGTGTTCGTTGCCGCCGTCGCCGACTGGCGCACGGCGAACGCCGCCGGCGAGAAGATCAAGAAGGTAGCGGGCAAGGGGCCGCCTTCGCTGCAGATGGTCGAAAATCCCGACATCCTGGCCGGCATCGGCCATCATGCGCAGCGGCCTGGCCTTGTCGTCGGCTTCGCCGCCGAGACGCAGGACCTCATCGCCAATGCCGAGGCCAAGCTCAAGAAGAAGGGCGCCGACTTCATCGTCGCCAACGACGTTTCGCATGAAAGCGGCATCGGCCCGTCCGGTGTGATGGGCGGCGACCGCAACAAGGTGCGCATCGTCTCCAGAACCGGCGTCGAGGAATGGCCGGAAATGGGCAAGGACGAGGTGGCGGCGCGGCTCGCCGCGCTGATCGCTGAGCGACTGCGGCAGACTGTCGTGGTCTGAGCGGCAAGCCCGCCTTCCGGTCTTTGCCGCTTCGGCGTCAACCCGCCGCAAGTCGCGGCCGGTTCGCCGTCGAAAAGATCCTCATCGCCGCCAGGCACCCGAACACGCCGAGCGGTATGAATGCCAGGTATAACCAACTGGCGACCGAAGCGGCCGCATCACGGTTCAACCCTTCCGAGAAGCCGCTGGCATTGGCGATGATGCCTGCGATCGCCGCGCCCACGGCATAGCCGATGCGCTGCATGGTCGGCACGGCGGCCGAGGCGATGGTCTGCTCGTCCGGGGCCGCCGACGCCACGATGATGCGGGTCAGGAACGGCCAGGCGACGCCAAAGCCGCCGCCCTGCAAAAGAGCGCAAAGCAGGATCAGCGGGATCGAGCCGGCAGGGATCGTGTAGGCGAAGCCGGCAATGCCGAAGGCAATCATCAGCGCGCCGACAAGGATGATCGACCGCTCGCGCTCAGGCGGGGCGTTTGCGACGAGGATCGACAGGATCGACCATGAGATCGACTCGGCGGCGATGATGTAGCCGCTGGTGAGCAGGGGTATGTCGTGCAGCGTGGTGAGAAGCAGCGGTCCGTATATGCCGAAGGAACAGGTTGCCACCGAGAAAGCGGCGACCATCGTCATGCCCGCGCCGACCGGAAAGCGCCACGAAAACAGATTTGACGGGAACAGCCGCGACCGGGGTTTCAGCGCGTCGATCCGGATGAACAGCGCCAGGCCGACCAGGCCAAGGCAAAGCAGCAGCGACGAACGCAGCAGGGCTATGTCGACACCGGCGGTCGCGATCAACACGACGCTGACGGCGAGGCAGGCCAGCGCGCCATAGGGGAAGGGCGGCGCCGCGTCGCCCGTTGTCTGCGGCCGTGAAGCGCCGGCGGTGTTGAGAACGGTGAGGCTGGCAATCGCGACGGCGATGCCGCCCAGCGTGAAGATGCCGACCGCCCAGCGCCAGGACAGAAGCTCGACCATGATCGCCCCAATCATCGGGCCGCTGAAGGCGGCGATGCCCCAGATCGCCGACATCACGCCGAACAGCTGCGGCCAGATGGCGCGCGGGAACAACCGCTCGACGGAGACGAACGCCAGCGACACCAGCGCGCCGCCGCCGAGGCCTTCGATCAGCCGCCCGGCGAGGAACTGGGACATGGAAGGCGCAACGGCGCTTATCAGCGCGCCGGCAGCGTAAAGCAGCGCGGCGACCGCCATGTTGCTGCGCAGCGAAACATAGCTGACAAGCCGGCCGGCGGCGGCGCCCGCGGTGATGGCGCCAAGCTCGTAGATCGCCAGCGACCAGCCAACCAATTGCACGCCGTCCAGCTCGCCGACCATCGCCGGCATCACCGTCGCCACCATCGTCTCGTTGGTTGCGTAAAGCAGGATGCCGAGGCTGACGAAGCAGAAGCGCGCCAGGTCGCCGCTTGCCCACAGCGCCCGCCAATCCACCCTTTTGCCGGCCACTTTGTTGCCGCTTGCTGCCGTCACGCCGATCTCCTGCCTGCTTTGCGCACCTCATCCGCGTTGCGAACGAGGCTCTATCGGGTCGAGCATGATCTCCTCCGAAAACCGGATTCCATGTTCGGGATCATGCTTTTGGATCCAGTTCGGCGGAGCTTGTAAAACCTCAAGCGCGGTTGGGCTCAAGAGGCTTT
The DNA here is from genome assembly GCF_003997225.1 of Mesorhizobium sp. M2C.T.Ca.TU.002.02.1.1. NCBI lineage: Bacteria > Pseudomonadati > Pseudomonadota > Alphaproteobacteria > Hyphomicrobiales > Phyllobacteriaceae > Mesorhizobium > Mesorhizobium sp. M2C.T.Ca.TU.002.02.1.1. Next base: position 5,304 of record NZ_RZTO01000136.1, on the reverse strand, counting down.
TTCACGTTCACGGAAGGATTGCGGCAGAAGGGCCTGGCCGGTCGCGGTCGGCCAGTCGGCTTGCCGCGCCAGCGGAAGGTGAAGGCACGCGGGATATGTCCGGGAGATCAGTGAACAGGGTCCGGCTCGGGTTCGGATAGACGACGGCAACCGTCGATGACAGGATGGATGGTCCACTGGTTTTCCGGATCCTGTTGGGCTGCGACGGTCAACGGCGAGCCAGCTGAATCCACGGCCTCGCACCAGCGGTCGGAGCTGCCGTCCGGAACTGAAGATTCGTTCCAGCTGCCATTCCATGTGCCGATCTTCTGACAGTGCTTGATCGGGTGGATCTCATTCCAGCCCTCGTGGGCGGAATCATAGACCCACGTCCCCTTGACGAACAGGATATCGGCGCCTCGCCGCGTCGGATCATTGACGTGAAGGTCGCCGAGATTCTCGTCGACATCGGTTGGATTGGCCGTGTCGAGAATGCCGACGATGCCGCCGACTATGACAATTGCGGCCGCGATGACCGTCAGGATCGCGCATGCGATCCAATCGAAGAAGGGAATGGCGCAAGCCACCGCGGCTGCGGTGGCCACGGGGATCGCGGCAAGGCAGGCGATCATCAGATCGTAAACGCCGGCGCCTTCGAATTCGCAGTGAAGCACCGCGGTAGGGTCGTCATTGGCCCACTGACGTGCCTCCAGTCCCTGCCAATCGAGGCCCGCATTCTTGATGGCGGGGGTATTGGCGATCAGGCGTCCGAACGGCTGGATCTTCTCGGCCTCGGCCTGCGGCGTGAATTCGAAGACGTTTCCCGGGACCAGATTGAGACTGTAGTCGGTATCGAAGCGATCGAGACCGGACTTCTCCTGTGGCGGATCGATCTTGAGCAGCCAGCCGACCGCGCATTCGTCGCCGCCAAGGCAGACCAGCCGATCGTAAAGCCACCAGCGGCAGTATGCGAGGATGGCCGCGAGCGCGACCAGCAGGACCGCCGGCCCGGCAACGACGCCGACCAGGATCAGCGGCAGCGCAACCACGGCAGCGGCAATGATCACCTGCGCATATTGCTTGCCGATATGATTTCCGACCGAAATGCATTTCGTGTAGTGCCGGTAAGCCATGGCGGTTCCTACCGTTCGACATAAAGCGTCACGCCGCCGGCAAGTCCGCGCGCCGAGAAGGCGTGGAAGTTGACCGCCTTGCGGCCGGTGAAGCCGGCCGGTGGCTCGATATTGACGGCGACGGAAATTTCTTCTCCGGGACCGAGGGCGGCTTGCGCCGGGTCGAAGGTGACAAGCCAGCCGGGGGGAATGGGATGTGCCGGACGGGTATGGCCGGCAGGCACTGCCGCGATGGTGCCGGGAAAGGTGCGCAGCGGCCGGCGGGATGGCCTCGGACGGGGCCGCTCGCCGCAGATCGGCAATTCAGGCAATGCATAGGCGTCGGCTTCAAGCCGAAACTCGGCCCTTTCCCGTTCGCCGTTGCGCAGACGGAATTCGAACTTTGCCGGGGAATGGGCGACGCCGACGGTGGTGTTGTCCTGCCCGAGGTTGTTGTTGGGGTTCACGTCGTCCAGCCAATCGAGCAGCACCTGGATGCAGTAATGGCCGGGGTCGGCCGGCGTGCGCCATTTGACCGAAGCGAAGGCCGGATGATTTGCGCCGCCTTTGACTCCGAGATCGGTCTTTGCCTCGTCTATCCAGGTCGAGGTGGTCCCGATGCCGAAACTCAGATAGGAGAACTTCACCGGCAGATCGACGACCGGCGCCTCGGTCGAGTTGTTCCAGATGCGCGCGACCACCTCATATTCTGTGTCCGGCTCCAGCATATGCGGCGGGACGGTGACGCCACCGCGCTTGATCTCGATATCCGGATTGTCCCAGGTGACAGCCAGGCCCTGGCCCATCAGATAGTACTGAGCGTAGATCAAAGGGTCCGGCCGCTTGTAAGCGGGGTCGCTGATCTTGACGCAGCGTTGCGGCCCGCTCCGGTCGAGCCGGCTAGGGAGCTTGGCTCTTTCGCAAATCAACCTGACGAGCGCGCAAATCTGCCCGGCTATCCGGCGCAGATTGTCTGGCCACTCCTTGAAGGCGTCGACGATCGCCCTCAGGAATTCCAATATTTTGGGGACCGGGCTCACGGCCTGTCTCGGGCCGTCAGCGTCGTTGCCGGCGCATATAGAACCAGACCGCAGCGACCAGGAACGGTGCAAGGATCAAAAGAAGTTCGAAAGATCCTGAGCCGCCGTCAGGCGAAAATCCGAATAACCGCTCGATGAAATCCATCACAGCCTCCCGGGCCTGCAACAAGAATTGCAGTCAACGATGTCTTTGCATCTGTTGGGAGGCTGCCCCTCTGCCGGCGATTGCCACCAACACCTCAGCTTAATAACACAAGATAAGCAAAGCCGCCACACGCAATCGATATTCTGGCGGCGCTCGTGCTTCCGACCGCGATCGATGGCTGCATAATATGCGAAGGCCGCGCCTTCGTAGAAGGCGCGGCCCCGCGGAGTGCCGTGGTTGTGCGGCGGCTATTTGTAGGAGTGGACGAGATCCAGCGAGGCCACCGCGACGGCCAGGTTGACGCCGGTCTGCGCCTGGACGCTGAGCGGCTCCAGCATGAAGGCGCCGTCGAGGCCGCCGACCAGGAGATTGGCGCCGCCGCCGGTCACCACGGAAGCCTCGGCGTTGACGCCGTAATAGCTGCCGGCGAGGTCGCCCGCGTCGTGATGGCGGGTTGCCGCAAGCACCGCCCAGACGAGCTGGCCCTGATGCGTCTGGCCAAGGTCGACGCCGAGCTTGGAGATCATGCCCGTATAAAGCTCGGCGGGGCCGTGATGATAGGGGCGGAAGGTGCACGAGACGCCCTTGTTCGAGGTGATGACGTAGCCGACGCCGCCGTCGATGGTGCAATCGAGCGTGCCGAGCCGAAGCGTGCCGGCGCTGACCGGAGAAGCGAGGACCGTGGCGGCAAGCGCGGCAGCGCCACAGGCAAGGGATTTGATCATTGGAAAGGTCCTTTCGCGAAAATTTCGCCCCGGTTTAAACGATCGAGGTATGTCGAGCGTTCCGCCGAAAACTTGGCGCGAACATGGCAAAGGTTAACCCATTGCCCTGGGCGGTTAACGGATCGCTATCGGCGTATCCGCGGCGCAACACCACGGCCGCCGGCGGTGACCGGGCGTCGTGCGATACACCCTTCCGGCGGCGTCAGCTTCCGATCAGCTGGCGCTGCCGGAGGTGCGCGACAGGCCGTCCTTGGCCGGCTGATAGTTCGGGTCGAGGTGGACCGCTTCGCGGTAGGACTTGGCCGCCCGTACCTTGTCGCCGCGCCGCTCGTAGATCAGCGCCTGGTTGGCCCAGGCCTCGGCATTCTTGCCGTCGAGCTTGATGGCCATGTTGAAGTCGCTGAAGGCGTTGTCCTCGTCGCCCGTCGCCAGGTAGGAGAGGCCGCGGCCGTTGTAGGGCTCGGCGGCGTCCGGCGCCAGCGAGATCGCGGTCGAGAAATCCTCGATGGCGAATTTGTGCTGGCCCTGGCTCTGATAGATCAGGCCGCGATTGTGGTAGGCGCGGGCATCGGTGGTGTCGAGCTGGATCGCCTTCTGGAAGTCGTTGAAGGCATCCTGGGTGCGGCCCGCCTTGCGGTAGAGATTGCCGCGGCCGATATAGGCTGCGTCGTAGTTGGCATTGATCTGGATCGCGCGGTTGTAGTCGGCCAGAGCGGCTTCCTGATTGCCGAGGAAGCGCTGGATCAGCGCGCGGTTCGAATAGGCCTGGTAGAAGTTCGGGTTGAGCTGGATGGCCTGGTTGAAGTCCTTGAGCGCCGCCTGGTACTGGCCGCCGCGGCCATAGGCCGAGCCGCGCACATTATAGCCCTCGGGATCCTGCGGATTGCGCTGGATGACGGCCGAAAGCGAGGAGATGTTCTCGCTCGACCCCTGCGCCTTGTCGATCGAGTTGAACTCACCTGTCGGGCTTGTCTGGCATGCTGCAAGCACCAGACCCGAAAACAGGGCCGCCGTCAGGGCGAAGCCGCGAAAAGCGGTTCCGCGCTCTACGGTAATAGCGTTCATCTTTGTCCTCACTGCCGCGGCGCCGTCAGTCCGTTCCCTCTCCGAACCGGCTCGAATCTATAAACAAAAAGGTGGCGGCGATTTCGCATCGCGCCACCCTCGGTATCCTTCGAAAAGGACGAAAAATTGGCGTTATGAGCGCGGCGAGCGCGATGCGCCGGCAGCACCGGCCGGAGCCGGGCGCGGGGTCATCGGCAGCAGGCCTTCGCGCTGGGCGCGCTTACGGGCCAGCTTGCGGGCGCGGCGCACGGCTTCGGCCTTCTCGCGGGCACGCTTCTCGGACGGCTTCTCGTAGTGACCGCGCATCTTCATTTCGCGGAAAATACCTTCGCGCTGCATCTTCTTCTTCAGCGCGCGAAGCGCCTGATCAACGTTGTTGTCGCGGACGAGTACCTGCACGGGCAATCCTGTCTTCGGGTTTGAAATCGTTAGGCAATCGGCCATAGCCGGGATGCCTCCGCGGCGAGCTGCACCGCGAATTGTGGCGGCTGATAGCAGAATCAGGCTGGCATGTCCACCTCTGATTGCGCGAAACAGCGATCAAAAGCCCGAGCGCTGCACGCCAACGTTTGTTCGCCCTATGCGGTCGTCAAATGGAGGCGCGCAAAGTCCTCGAAAAACTCGCCGTAATCGCAGGTGATTTCCTCGCCGGCGGCGATGTCGCGAATGGCGGTGGCGCCGCCATATTGCGAGAAATCCGTGTTCGGTCGTTCCGAATGGTTCATGAAACGGCCATTGTCGACCTCATAGACCATGAAGCCGGGCTTGTCCGGGCTCGGATAGGCGTAGCGGTCGAGCAACTCGCGCAGATGCGGCGGCGCGGCCTCGTATTTGGCCATCGGGATCAGCCGGTCGAAATCCGGATCGAGCCGCCAGATCGAAGCGCCTCGGCGGATCGGCTCGGCGGCGAAGACGCCGACCCCTTCGATGGCGCTCTGGGCAACATAGGTTCTGATCAGCAGCATCGTTCCCCGTCCATTCTCGACGGGAAACGAAATCGTCAATTCGCGCCGAAATGCAAGGCCGCGCCGCGACATTTCAGCGGATGAGCACGCTTCCAGCCTGCCTGCCGGATCACGTCCGGTTGATCGAGACGCCGCCATCGGCAAACAAGGCCGTGCCGGTGGTGAAGCTCGATGCGTCGGAAGCCAGGTAAAGCGCCGAGCGCGCGATCTCCAGCGGCTGCGCCATCCGCTTCAAGGCATGGATGCCTTCGACGAAGGCGCGCGCCTCGGGCG
>NZ_RZTO01001369.1:0-808 GCF_003997225.1 Mesorhizobium sp. M2C.T.Ca.TU.002.02.1.1 | reverse complement strand
TGCTTGAGCTCGGCGGCAACAATGCCGGCATCGTGACGCCCACCGCCGATCTCGACATGGCGCTCAGAGCCATCGCCTTCGGCGCCATGGGCACCGCCGGCCAGCGCTGCACGACGCTGAGGCGCCTGTTCGTGCATGACAGCGTCTACAACGCGCTCCTGCCGCGCTTGAAGAAGGCTTATCAGTCCGTCTCCGTCGGCAATCCGCTGGAAGGCAAGGCACTGGTCGGTCCGCTGATCGACAAGGCGGCCTTCGACAACATGCAGAAGGCGCTGAAGGAAGCCATCGCCCATGGCGGCAAGGTGACCGGCGGCGCGCGGTTCGAAAACGGCCATCCGGACGCCTATTACGTGCATCCGGCGCTGGTCGAGATGCCGAAGCAGGTTTCGCCGGTGACGGAAGAGACCTTCGCGCCGATCCTCTATGTGATGAGATACACCGATTTCGACGAGGCGCTCGAGCTGCACAATGCGGTGGGCGCCGGCCTGTCGTCGTCGATCTTCACGCGCGACCTGCAGGAATCGGAGCGTTTCCTCGGCGTCGACGGCTCGGATTGCGGCATTGCCAACGTCAACATCGGCACCTCGGGCGCCGAGATCGGCGGCGCGTTCGGCGGCGAGAAGGAGACGGGCGGCGGCCGCGAGAGCGGCTCGGATGCCTGGAAGGCCTATATGCGCCGCGCCACCAACACGGTGAACTTCTCCAAGGCGCTGCCGCTGGCACAGGGCGTGTCGTTCGACATCGATTGAGACCAGTGCGTTTCACCGTTTCACGGAAACGGCGAAACGCCCTATCTCTTGTTTTGATG
>NZ_RZTO01001368.1:0-733 GCF_003997225.1 Mesorhizobium sp. M2C.T.Ca.TU.002.02.1.1 | reverse complement strand
GTTTCGGGCAGGAACCGCGTGGCGAGCCACATGCCGATCAGCCCGATCGGCACGTTGATCAGAAAAATCCAGTGCCAGGTGAAATAGGTGGTGATGAATCCGCCGATCGGCGGACCGACCAGCGGTCCGACCAGTGCCGGCACGGTCAGCCAGGACATCGCCGCGACCAGTTCGTTCTTCGGCGTGGCGCGCACCAGCACCAGGCGTCCGACCGGTGTCATCATCGCGCCGCCTATGCCTTGCAGGAAGCGCGACACCACGAAAGCCGGCAGCGAATTGGAAAAGGCGCAGGCGACGGAGCCGGCGATGAAGACGCCGATCGCGGCGCGGAAGACGGTCTTGGCTCCGAACCGGTCCGCCATCCAGCCGCTGATCGGGATGAAGATCGCCAGCGACACCAGATAAGCCGTCAGCGCCAGCTTCAGCGCGATCGGGCTGGTGTGGATGTCGATGGCGATCGCCGGCAGCGACGTCGCGATCACGGTCGAATCCATGTTCTCCATGAAAAGTGCGACCGCCAGGATAAGCGGGATGATGCGGTTCAAGGGGAAACGCCCTGATTTGTCTTCGCGATTCTGGCGCCGGCTTGGGGGCGAACCGGTGCGACCGGGCGGTTATCACGCCTCGGCCCGGATGTCGCATTAAATTGCTGTCACTTTTGTGCGACCGCAACCTTTGGTGGCTATCGCAACTGATATTGGCTTGCAAAGGGCAGCGTCGATTACTATTGTAG
>NZ_RZTO01001367.1:0-809 GCF_003997225.1 Mesorhizobium sp. M2C.T.Ca.TU.002.02.1.1 | reverse complement strand
TTGAAGACCCCGCTGACGCCACCCAAGCTGGTGTCCGACGACGAGTTGGAATCGATCCACCTCGCCTCGCTGCGCGTGCTGAAGGAGATCGGCGTCGACGTCCTGCACGAGGAAGCCCGCCGCATCATGAAGGCACATGGCGCGGACGTGCGCGAAGGCTCGGAGCGCGTACGCTTCGACAGCGACATGATCCTCGAGCTTGTCTCGCACTGCCCGTCGGAATTCACACTGCACGCCCGCAACCCGGCGCATAATCTGCGCTTCGGCGGCAACAACCTCATCCTGTCGATGATGGCTTCGGCGCCCAACTGCTCCGACCTCGACCGTGGACGCCGGCCGGGCAACCAGGCGGACTACCGCAATTTCCTGCGCCTGGCGCAGATGCACAACATCCTGCAGTGCACCGGCGGCTATCCGGTCGAGCCGATCGACATCCATCCCTCCGTTCGGCATCTCGAATGCATCCGCGACCTCGCCATGCTGACCGACAAGGTCTTCCACATCTATTCGCTCGGCAAGGAGCGCAACGTCGACGGCATCGAGATCACCCGCATCGCCCGTGGCATCAGCCGCGAGCAGCTGATGGCCGAACCGTCGGTCTTCACCATCATCAACACCAATTCGCCGCTCAAGCTCGACGTGCCGATGATGGAAGGCATCATCCAGATGGCGAGCATGGGCCAGGCCGTGATCGTTACGCCGTTCACGCTGTCGGGCGCCATGGCGCCCGTCACCGTCGCCGGCGCGCTGGTGCAGCAGAACGCCGAGGCGCTCTCCGGCATCGCCTTTGCGCAGATGGTGAAGAAGGG
>NZ_RZTO01001366.1:0-814 GCF_003997225.1 Mesorhizobium sp. M2C.T.Ca.TU.002.02.1.1 | reverse complement strand
GGTTCGGTTCGCCGTGATAGATCGGATCGAAGGCGTCCTCCGGCTGGTCGAGCGACAGCGCGAAGGCCTTGAGCAGCCGGATCGCCACGTCGGTCGCCTTGGCCTGCCAGGCGAGCAGCGCCGGCTTCAGATCGGGGAGCGCGGCAGGCCACTGGTTCGGGCCCTGCAGCCGCGTCCAGGCCGGCACCCCCGGCCTTTGCGATATGGTCGCGCGTTCGACGCCGATGTCGAGCTGCTCGCGCCAGTCGGCCTTGCCCTTGGTCAGCTCTCCGCCGGCGCGCGTATAGCCGCGGAACTGCGGCGACTTCACCATTTCGATGGCGAGCTTGTCGGTTTCCGGCAGGGCGAAGAAGCCGCGCGCGGCACCCAGCACGGCGTCGATCTCCGGCTGAGTGATGCCGTGGCCGCTGAGATAGAAGAAACCGACATCGCGGGCCGCGGTGCGCAGATCAAACAAGAAAGTTCGAAGCTCGGATGGACCCTGCTCCAGGCGGTCGAGATCGAGAACGGGAATTATTCTGGGCATTGACAGGCTCCTCTTGGCGAGACTCGTGGCCCCACCTCACGATGACATGGGCGTCATTGCGGATGAAGAAACGTACCAACCAATCTCATTGCAAACAGAGGAAGCTCGCGCTCAATTCCCATCGGTCGCGGCAAATTGCGTTCGTTCCTCCCGCCCGCGTCCTCATCCGCGGTGATCCAGCCGCGCCACCAGCCTGTCGCCGATCCACTGGATGCCGCAGACGAGCACAATGAGCACGACGACGACGGCGACCATCACGCTGGTCTCGAAACGCTGATAGCCATAGCG
>NZ_RZTO01001365.1:0-815 GCF_003997225.1 Mesorhizobium sp. M2C.T.Ca.TU.002.02.1.1 | reverse complement strand
TTTCTTCGCCACGCCGAAGCGCAAGTTCATCGTCGCCGACACGCCCGGCCATGAGCAGTACACGCGCAACATGGCGACCGGAGCCTCGACCGCCGATCTCGCCATCGTGCTGATCGATGCGCGCCAGGGCGTGCTGCGCCAGACCAGGCGTCATTCGATCATCGCCTCGCTGCTCGGCATCCGCCACATCGTGCTTGCGGTCAACAAGATCGACCTCGTCGGCTTCGACAAGACCGTGTTCGACCGGATCGTCGCGGACTATGACGAGTTCGCGCGGGAGCTGGGCTTCGTGAGCGTCGTGCCGATCCCGATGTCGGCGCGTTTCGGCGACAACGTCACCAGCCGCTCGGAGCGCACGCCCTGGTATTCCGGGCCGTCGCTGATCGAGCATCTGGAAACCGTGTCGGTCGACGAGGCGGCCGTCGAACTGCCGTTCCGCTTTCCTGTCCAGTATGTGAACCGGCCGAACCTCGATTTCCGCGGCTTTGCCGGCACCATTGCCTCGGGCACCGTTTCGCAAGGCGACGAGGTCGTCGTCGCAAAATCCGGCAAGGCCTCCCGGGTCAAGCGCATCGTCGCGCAGGGCGGCGATCTCGAGCAGGCGGTCGCCGGCCAGGCGATCACACTCGTCCTCGAGGACGAGGTGGAGGTGTCGCGCGGCAATCTGCTGGTTTCGCCGGCAGCTAGACCGCAGGTCGCCGACCAGTTCGCCGCCAACATCGTCTGGTTCGACGAGCAGGCGCTGCTGCCCGGCCGCTCCTACATCCTGCGCACCGAAACCGATCAGGTGAGCGCCACCGTCACCGAGCTCAAAT
>NZ_RZTO01001364.1:0-817 GCF_003997225.1 Mesorhizobium sp. M2C.T.Ca.TU.002.02.1.1 | reverse complement strand
CTGAAAGGGAGAGCCGGCGGCCAAACCGCCAATCTCCCCCCTCGTGGGGGAGATGGCCGGCAGGCCAGAGGGGGGCGCGACAGAATGCCTTCTTTGGCGTTTTGCTGAGCATCTTCTTTCTCCTCCTCCCCATCGCCGCCCTCGCCGCCGACCTTCCCGCGCTGACCGGCCGCGTCGTCGACAATGCCGGCATCATCGATGTCGGCACGCGCGCGGCGCTCACCCAGAAGCTCGCCGATTTCGAGACAAAAGGCTCCGACCAGATCGTTGTCGCCACGATACCCAGCCTCGGCGGCGAGGAGATCGAGCCTTACGCCAACCGGTTGTTCCGCTTCTGGAAGCTCGGCCAGGCCAAGGAAAACAACGGCGTGCTGCTCTTGGTCGCGCCGAACGACCGCAAGATGCGCATCGAGGTCGGCTACGGATTGGAAGGCACGCTGACCGACCTGCACACCAAGCTGATCATCGAGAACGACATGGTGCCGGCCTTCCGCGCCGGTGACTTCTCCGGCGGCATCACCAAGGCCGTCGACGACATGATCATGGTGCTGGAGGGCAATCCCGAGGAGCTGGAGGCGCGCGGCAAGCGCAACGAGCAGGCGCCGTTCAACTCCGACGACCTGTTCTTCGCCATCTTCATCACCATCTGGGCGCTGATCTTCTTCGGCGGCATCGCGATGACGATCCTGCCGCCGATCTTCGGCCAGAAGATCGGACCGGGCCGCTATCGCTGGCTCGGCATGACTTTCGATCAGAACCGGCGCTCTTCCTCGGGCGGATGGTCGTCCGGGGGCGGCGGCTGGTCGTCGGGTGGTGG
>NZ_RZTO01001363.1:0-821 GCF_003997225.1 Mesorhizobium sp. M2C.T.Ca.TU.002.02.1.1 | reverse complement strand
TCCTTCACCAGATATTGCTCGATGGCCGAAGGTCCGCCATTTTCCGCTTTGTCCGAATCGGGAGCTTTGGACATGGTTCGCGGGGTTCCTCCCGGAGCGTTTTCTTGACATATTACCATGGGACATCTGACCGGGTCCAATTCGCTGTAACCCGGCTGCCAGGAAAACAATATGACGATTAATGTTGGCGGGACTTTTTTTCTCAGGCCGGGTTCGATTTGCCGCACGGCCGCCGTGGCGGGTCTGCTCGGCGTGCTGCTGCCCGCCGGCGGCTGCACAAGCACCAGCCCGAACAATGCGGCGCCGACGGCCCTGACCGAAGGCCCGAAGGACACCGGCTCCTATCCAAATCTCAACATCCCGCCGCAGGTGGCCGCCAAGCAATTCACCAAGGAGGAGACCGCGGCGAACCTCGCCCAGCTCAAGGCCGAGCAGCAGGCGCAGGCCGCCAAGGGCGGCAGCGTCAAGGCGCCGACGAATTCCGCGGCGCTCAAGACGCTTGCCAAGACGCATGGCGACGACACGCTGAAGCAGATCGAGGGCAAATGCGACCCGACCCTCGACCCTAACTGCAATTAGGTTTATATCGCGCGCCGAAAGCGCCCCCTTCGATCGTCTGGAACTGAAATGGAAGAATTTCACAAGGTCCGCCGGCTTCCGCCTTACGTGTTCGAGCAGGTCAATCGGCTGAAGGCCAGCGCCCGCTCGCGCGGCGCCGACATCATCGACCTTGGCATGGGCAATCCGGACCTGCCGACGCCGAAGGCCATCGTCGACAAATTATGCGAAGTGGTGCGCGATCCGCGCACGCATCGCTATTC
>NZ_RZTO01001362.1:0-821 GCF_003997225.1 Mesorhizobium sp. M2C.T.Ca.TU.002.02.1.1 | reverse complement strand
TTGTCGACGTACTTGAACATGTTCGCGAGCGGCACCATCGCGTTGATGACGACGGCAACGCCGCGCGCTTCCTGGCCCTGGATCTGGCCACGACGGCCGTTGAGGTCGCCGATGACGCCGCCGACGTAATCTTCCGGCGTCACGACCTCGACCTTCATGATCGGCTCCAGCAGCTGCACGCCGAGGCGCGGAGCGGCTTCCTTGAAGCAGGCGCGGGAAGCGATTTCGAACGCCAGCACCGAGGAGTCGACGTCGTGGAAGGCGCCGTCGATGAGGGTCGCCTTGACGCCGATCATCGGGAAGCCAGCGAAGGGGCCGGAACCCATGACGCTGTTGATGCCCTTCTCGACGCCGGGGATGTATTCCTTCGGAACCGCGCCGCCGACGATCTTGGACTCGAACACGAACTCTTCGCTCTCGGTGTTCGGCTCGAACAGGATCTTGACGCGGGCGAACTGGCCGGTACCACCGGTCTGCTTCTTGTGCGTGTAGTCCTGCTCGTGCGTGCGGGTGATCGTCTCGCGATAGGCCACCTGCGGCGCGCCGACATTGGCTTCGACCTTGAACTCGCGGCGCATGCGGTCGACGATGATGTCGAGATGCAGCTCGCCCATGCCGGCGATGATGGTCTGACCGCTTTCCTCGTCGGTCTTGACGCGGAAGGACGGATCCTCAGCCGCCAGGCGATGCAGCGCGAGGCCCATCTTTTCCTGGTCGTTCTTGGTCTTCGGCTCGATGGCGATCTGGATGACCGGATCGGGGAACTCCATGCGCTCGAGGATGACCGGGTGCAGCGGATCGCAGAGCGTGTCGCCGGTGGT
>NZ_RZTO01001361.1:0-821 GCF_003997225.1 Mesorhizobium sp. M2C.T.Ca.TU.002.02.1.1 | reverse complement strand
GGCGCATGCGACCACCGCCGGCGACAAACGGTTTCGCAAAGCGCACCGGCTGAGCAGCGAGGACATCGCGGCGCTCAAGGCGGCGGGCATCGGCGAGGTCGTCGCCGCGGTGCTCGCCGAGGACGATCTCGGCGAGGACGCCGCCGCCGCCAGGATCGCCGCCGCCATGAGTCACCGCAACATCGAGGTCAAGCCGGCCGCGACCGGGCGGGTGAACCTGCATGCGGGTGCCTCCGGCGTGTTTACCGTCGATGCCGGGATGATCGATGCCATCAATGCCGTCGATCCGGCCATCACCATCGCGACGCTGGCGCAGCATGCGCCGGTCGAGAAGGGCCAGATGGTGGCGACGGTGAAGATCATTCCCTTCGCCGTCGCCGCCAGCCTGGTGGACAGCGTGGTGAGGATCTGCGGCGGTCGTGAGATATTTGCCGTCAACGCCTATCGTCCCGTCACCGTCGGCGTCATTCAGACGGTGCTTCCAGGCGTCAAGCCGAGCGTGCTCGACAAGACGCTGCGCGTCACCGAGGCGCGGTTGGCGCGTTCCGGCGGCCGGCTGACGGCCGAGCGGCGCACGCCGCACGAGATTGCGCCGGTCGCGGCGGCCGCGACCCAGCTGGCGCGTGACAACGATATGGTGGTGATCTTCGGGGCCTCGGCCATGAGCGACTTCGCCGATGTCGTGCCGGCCGCGATCGAGCGCGCAGGCGGTACGGTCGTCCGCGCGGGCATGCCGGTCGATCCCGGCAATCTGCTGGTGCTGGGGACGCTGGACGGCAAGCGCGTCGTCGGCGCGCCCGGCTGTGCCCGCAGCCCGAAGG
>NZ_RZTO01001360.1:0-822 GCF_003997225.1 Mesorhizobium sp. M2C.T.Ca.TU.002.02.1.1 | reverse complement strand
GTTCCAACGCCGAGGTGATCTTTGCCCGCAGCCTTTCCCGATCCGGTCTGGCGAAAGCCCCACGCAGCTCCGGCATTTCAGTCCGAGTTGTCGTCCGGCACGCTCGACGCGGTCATCGTGGGCAGCGGCATCATGGGCCTTTCGACGGCGCTGCATGCGGCGCGCGCGGGCCTTTCCGTCCAGGTGCTTGACGCCGGCGCGGTCGGGCAGGGCGCTTCGGGCCTCAATGGCGGCCAGGTTATTCCCGGCCTCAAATATGATCCCGAATGGCTGCTCGAGCACCTCGGCAAGGAGCGCGGCGAAGCCCTGGTCGACTTCGCCGCCGCGACAGCTGACGCCGTGTTCGATGTGATCCGCGACGAGAAGCTGGCCGTGCCGGTCACGCGCAATGGCTGGATCCAGGCCGCGCACACCGAAACCGCCCTGCAGGCAGCCGCCAACCGCGACCGCCAATGGCGCTCGCGCGGCGCCGATGTCGAACTGCTCGACAAGGCGGGGATCGCGGCGATGACCGGCGCCAAAGGCTATCTCGGCGGCTGGCTCGACCGCCGCGCCGGCGTCATCGATCCACTTTCCTACACGATGGAATTGGCGCGCGTCGCCGCGGCCGCCGGCGCCAAGATCGCCGAGCAGCAGCGGGTGGTGAAGCTCACTAAAGAGGCCGACGCCTGGCGGGTTGCGACGCAAGGCGGCGCCGAGTTGCGCACCAGATCGGTCGTGCTCGCCACCAACGCCTATACGGACGGGCTGTTGCCCGGGCTTGCCCAGACGATCGTGCCGCTGCATTCCTTCCAGATCGCCACCGCGCCGCTGCGGGCCGGC
>NZ_RZTO01000135.1:0-10367 GCF_003997225.1 Mesorhizobium sp. M2C.T.Ca.TU.002.02.1.1 | reverse complement strand
CTCCTGGCCGGGACCGGGGCGGCGCAAGCCGTAGCGGTTCCAGTCACGGATCGGCTGATGGCGCTTCCAGTTGGAATATTTCTGGCCGTTGCGCCAATGGCTGCGCTTCACGACGACCTTCTTCTTCACGACACGCTTGTCGACATGCCTGCCGGGCTTCTGCCAGTCGACCTGGGTGTAATTCGACTGCGGCGTGCTCGGCTGGGCGAGCGGCGCGGCCTGGCCGGAGAAGGCCGAGGCGGCCAGCATCGAGGCGGTGACGGCGGAAAGTATGAGACGCTTCATGGTCGGTACTCCTTGTTGTCGATAGACAGAGGAGTAACCGCCAATGGATGAACCGAAACTGAACGCCAGAATTACAATTCTGTAATGGTTTCCGATGCTTGCGCAAGCTGCTTCAACAACGCTTCGGATCGCCTCCGGCTATGCCGCCGAGCGTTGGCAATATGAAGCGAAAGCGCAGCCGCCGGGCGTATGCAACCAATGCTTCCTCCATTCATTTCCGACATGCGCCGTCGAGCCGAGACGATCATCGCATCAGAAAAATCTATTATTCGGCTAATCTTAATTGGTATATTTCGACGCGTTGAAATGACTAAGATTCGTACTCCTCTCCGCGTCGCCGGAGCCAACTCGCGAGGTCGGCTGTGAGCGGCTCCGTCGTCCTCCTGCACCTTGCCGGCGCGGTGGCGCTGATGCTGTTCGCCACCCGCATGGTCAAGACAGGGGTCGAGCGCGCCTATGGCGACGTGCTGCGCCACAGGTTGCGCGCCACCATGCGCAATCCGGTCATGGCGGTGCTGGCCGGCTGTGGGCTGGCGGTCGCGCTGCAGAGCTCGACCGCGGTGACGCTGCTGGTCGGCTCCTTCGCCGGCGCCGGCATCGTTTCGGGCGCCGCCGGGCAATTGGCGGTGCGCGGCGCCGAGATCGGCTCGGCGCTGGTGGCCAAGCTGCTCACCTTCGACCTCACGCTTCTGGTGCCGCTCTGCCTGATCGCCGGAACTGTCATGTTCATGGCCACCGAGCGGCGCGACTGGCGGCAACTCGGCCGCATCCTGATCGGCGTCGGCCTGCTGATCCTGTCGCTGGAGATGATCGGCCAGGCGTCGGAGCCGCTGCGCAACAGTCAGTTGATGCCGCTGATCATCAATTATTTCTCGGGCGACTCCATCACCACTTACCTGCTGGCCGCGCTGGTCACCTGGCTGTTCCAGTCGAGCATCGCCGCAGTGCTCTTGATGGCGACGCTGGCGGGCCGCGGGCTGATCACGCCGGAACTGGGTGTCGTCCTGGTGCTGGGCGTCAACCTTGGCTCGTCGCTGATTGCGCCGATGCTGACGCGGTCGGCGCCGCCGGAGGTGCGCATCGTACCGGTCGGCAATCTTCTGATGCGCGGCCTCGGCTCGCTGATCATGCTGGTCCTGATCATGACCTTCAAGCCGGATGTCGCCTTCCTCGGCAGGACCGCGCCGGATCAGATCGTCAACGCCCACATCCTGTTCAACGTGCTGATCCTGCTCGCTGGGCTGCCGCTGGCCGGTCTCGTCTACCGCGCTTCCGAAAAGATCGTGGCGCTGGGCACCAAGCCTCAACCCGCCGCCACGCTCGAGGTCGTGGAGCTTTCGGCGCTGAACGAGAGCGCCCTCGACACGCCGAGCCAGGCGCTGGCCAACGCCACGCGCGAGGTGGTGCGGGTCTGCGAGACGGTCGAGATCATGCTGAAGCGCATCATCGAGCTCTACGAAGATGCCGATCCCGCCAAGATCAAGGCGCTTGCCGCGCTCGACGACCGCGTCGACAGGAAGCATGCCGCGATCAAGCTCTATCTCGCCAAGATCACCAGGAATCCGCTGACCGAGGACGAGGCATTGCGGTGCCAGGAGCTGATCGGCGCCTGCGTCAAGCTGGAACAGGTCGGCGACATCATCGTGCGCAACATGCTGGTGCATGTCAGGAAGAAGCTGGAGCGCGGCCTGGAATTCACCCCCGAGGGCTGGCAGGAGCTTTGCGCGTTCCATTCCTCGGTGCTGGCCAACGCGCGCCTTGCCTTCAACGTGCTGGTCTCGCGCGACCCGGAAACCGCCAGGCAATTGGTTCTGGAGAAGGACCTGCTGCGCGAGCGCGAGAAGGAAACCAGCGCCAGCCATTTCCTGCGCCTGCGCGAAGGCACCGCCAAGAGCGTCGAGACGAGCTCGATCCACCTCGACACCATCCGCGACCTGAAGCAGATCAACTCGCTGCTTGCCTCGATCGCCTATCCGGTGCTTGAGGAGCGCGGCCTGCTCGGCGGCTCAAGGTTGAAGGCGAGCTGAGGCGATCGGGACCTGCTGAAGAAATTAGTCTTTGCTCATCCTCGCTTCAGTCGGCTAAGGATCGCCTGAGGACCTGTTGGGAGGACGATCGGTCGATGGACACGCATTCGCGCAGCTTCGCCAAGGCGCTTTCGTGGCGCGCCACCGGCACGATCGACACGATGATCATATCGCTGGTGATCACCGGCAGCGTAAAGCTCGCCGCAGCCATCGGCGGGACAGAAGTTGTCACAAAGTCGCTGCTCTTTTATCTTCATGAGCGAGCCTGGCTGAAAATTCCTTACGGCAGAAACAAGAAGCCGGCCTCGTTGCCGGTGACCGAGGCTGAGCCAAATCTGGTCAAGAAAAGCTAAAGCGCCATCGCCAATTTCTGCATTGCCGCGCCCGCCCAGGCGTGGTTTGAGGCCGTGCATTCCCTCGCCTGTGTTTTGAGCCATGCTGCCTCTGATTGCCCTTTTCCTTGCTGCCTTCGCCTTCGGCACCACCGAATTCGTCATCGCTGGCGTGCTGCCGGAGGTGGCGCAGGGCCTCGGCGTTTCGGTGCCGACCGCCGGCTATCTCGTCTCCGGCTATGCCTGCGGCATCGCCATCGGCGGCCCACTGCTGGCTTTGGCCACGGGCAAAGTCTCGCGCAAGACGCTGCTGATCGGCCTGACGATCGCCTTCACGCTTGGCCAGGTGGCCTGCGCGCTGGCCCCCGATTTCACCGCGATGCTTCTGCTGCGTATCGCCACCGCCGTGGCGCATGGCTGCTATTTCGGCGTCGCCATGGTGGTTGCGGTCAGTCTGGTGCGCGAGGACCAGCGCGGCCGGGCGGTCGCGGTCATCCTCTCGGGGTTGACGGTTTCCAATGTCATCGGCGTGCCCGCCGGCACCGCGATCGGCAGCCTGTGGGGCTGGCGCGCGACCTTCTGGGTGATGGGCGCGCTGGGCCTCGTCGCGATTATCGCCATGCTGGCGCTGCTGCCGCGAACGGCGGGCGCCGCCAACCGGCCGGCCGGGCTGGCGCGCGAAGTTCGCGTGCTCGGCCGCCAGCAGGTCTGGACCTCGCTGATCCTCATGCTGATGCTGATGATCGGCCAGTTTGCGCTGTTCACCTACATCACGCCGATGCTGCTCGAGGTGACCGGCCTCGACGAGAGCCTGATCCCATGGGTGCTGCTGCTCAACGGCGTCGGCGCCACGATCGGCGTTCTGGTCGGCGGCAAGCTCGCCGACTGGAAGCTGATGCCGTCGCTGATCGTCATGCTCGCCCTGCAGGCGGTGGCGCTGGGTGTCATCCACCTTGTCAGCCCCTACCCGGTGCCGATGATCGTGGCCATCGTCATCTGGGGCGGTCTCAACTTCGCCATCGGCGCGCCGATCCAGACGCGCATCCTCGCCTGGACGGCCGATGCCTCCAACCTCGCTTCCTCGCTGATCCCGTCCGGCTTCAATGTCGGCATCGCGCTCGCCGCGTCGCTGGGCGCGGCGATGCTCAATGCCGGCTATGGCTATCGCAGCCTGCCGCTGGCCGGCGCGCTGGCCATGCTGGTGGCGGTGGTGGTGGCTGTCGCCTCGCAGGCCTGGGAATGGCGCAGCCGCGCGACGCCGCCGCTGCCGGCCGCGGCCGAGTAACGGACCAAGCTTTCGGTTTGTTGCCTCAGACCTTCGGTCGCGAGAAGTCCGCAGTTCCTGAAAGGATGGAAGCCAGGCTTTGAAGGCCTTCCTTCAACCGTTCGCGGTTGGGGGTAGCGCCTAGCGCCAGGCGGAAGCCATTGGCGAAGTCCGCCCCTATGGCGAACTCTTCCGCAGGGCTGATGGCCAGTCCCCGGCGACGGGCGATGTCGGCAAGTTCGGCTGAGCGCAACTCACTCTTCAGCGGATGCCACAGATGCAGGCCGGCATCCGTTGCCGCGAAAGCTCTGGAGAGGATGGTGCGGGCAATCTCTTGCCTGGCCAGCGCTTCGGCACGCACGGCGTTGGTGATCTCGCCGGCAAGGCCGCTTCGCAGCCACTCGCAGGCAAGGCCCGTCATCAGCGGCGGCGCCATCATGGTGGTGCCGCGTATCGCTGCCGCGATCCGCTCCGCGGCTTGCGCGTCCGGCGCCGCCAGAAAGGCCGTGCGCAGGAAAGGCGATATGCATTTCGCCAATGTCGCGACATGGAGGGTTCGCTCGGGCGCCAAGGTCAGAAAGGCCCGCGGCGGCGCCGTCAGCAAGCGGCTGTAGGGATCGTCCTCAACGATGGTCAGCTCGAGCTTCGCGGCCATGCGGGCGAGTTCGCGTCGCCTGCCTTCGGGCATGACGGATGCGGTCGGATTTTGCAGCGTCGGATTGAGGTAGACGAAGCGGGCGCCGTGCCGTCGCGCCGCTTCTTCGAGATCGTCCGGCCGCATGCCCTCGCCGTCATTGCCGACAGCGGCAAGGTTGCGTCGCGTGGCCCCGGCCAGCGCGATCAGCCCGGGATAGGTCAGCGCATCGGCCAGGATCGTGTCGCCCTCCTGGGTCTCCGCCAGCACGACGGCCGTGAGCAGCGCCTGCGCGCCCGAACCGACAACGACCCTGTCGGCCGGTAGCCTGTCTCCCGCCGCGGCGAGCCATGACGAGCCTGCGGCGCGCTCCGCGGGCGAGCCCGGGCCGGGATGATAGGAAAGCAGCGCTTCCGCGCTGGAGCGCTTGAGCAACCCCTCGATGCCTATGCGGATCAGGGCCGGCAGGTTGAGGCCGGCAGGGGCTGGCGGGATGTTCATGCTGAGATCGAGGGCAGGCTCTTCCGGTTCGCCCGGCGTGACGAAGGTGCCGCGGCCCGCCGTCGCGTCGATCAGGTTTCTGCGCCTGGCTTCGGAAAACGCCCGCGTCACGGTGGTAAGATCGACCCCGAGCAGCCGGGCAAGTTCCCGTTGCGGCGGCAACCTGTCGCCCGGCTGCAATCGGCCGTTCGAGCGGGCATCCGCAAGAGCGTCGACGATCTTGAGATAAACGGGTTTTGGCCCCGCCGGCAAAGCCGGGAGCCAGCCGAGGTCACTTTCGCCGGTCACTTATCGCTATCCATACACTTTGTCGCATTGTATGCATACAAGAATGATATATGTATGTATCCGTGATCTCAAGGCCGGCTCGGCCTCACGCGAGATCCACTGGAGCGACGATCATGCAAGACCTTGCGCATTATCCACATCTGGTGCCCTGGCAGGTAGGAATTCGGGGCCGCTGTCCGCGTTGCGGCGAGGGCCACCTGTTTGAGGGATTCCTCAAGCTGGCGCCGAAATGCGATGTCTGCGGGCTCGACTATTCCTTTGCCGATCCCGCCGACGGGCCGGCCTTCTTCGTCATCTGCTTTGCCTGCGTGCCTTCGGTGCTGTTCGCCGTCTGGGCGCAGGTGACCTTCGAGCCCTCCATGTGGTTCCACGCTTTCGTTTCGATCCCGATCGTTCTCGCGACTTGCATTCCGCCGCTCAGGCCGCTCAAAGGCTGGCTCGTGGCAAGCCAGTTCTACCACAAGGCGGAAGAAGGAAGGCTGGCCAAGCCCGGCGAGTAACCGCCGAACCGATCTAAAGACCGATCCGATATTTGAGGCTTTCCGCGCCACCATAGGCGGCGGCCTTGGCGAAGCGCCCGACAAGCATGCCGCCATTGGCGAGGATCACCTTCTGGGATGCAAGATTGTCGAGGTCCGTGGTGATCTCGACATGATCCAGGCCCACTGCCCTCGCCTCCTCGAGCATCAGCCGCAACGCTTCGGTGGCATAACCGCGCCCCTCCTTCCACGGCATCACCGCATAACCGATATGGCCAAGCACGTGCGGCGGCAGCGCCGATGTGCCTTTTTGCCAGCGCAGGCCTATCGAGCCGGCAGCCTCGCCATCCCAGATCCAGCGTCGAAAGCCAGGCAGGCGCGGCACGGTCGTGCCGTCGGGCAGTGTGATGGGCGGCCCCTTGGCCTCGGGATCGTCGAGGCCGGCAAGAAAGGCCACCGGATCCTGTTCGATCGCCTCGAGCTGCTCGCGCGTTGCTTCCAGCAGCCGCACATTGTCGGGCGACCACCCGCGCTCGAGCGCCGCCTTGTAGGACGGCAAATGTTCGAGTGCGGGTTTGACGATCTCGATCATTGTTCGTTTCCCTATCGAGACCGAGATAGCCGCCACGCGGATCGCTCTCAAGTCGCCTGGAACTGGATTTCGCCCTTGTTGAGGAAACAGGCCTTGTCGAACAGCGACAGGTCGAGCGGGTTCGGCAGCCGGATATCGCCGATATCCGGGAACGGTTTCCGGGCGGGATCGTAGGACCTGTCGATCTGGGAGATGAACACCAGCACCAGCCCGCGTTCGCGGGCGAACGACCTCAGCGCGCGTATCTGGACCATGAGCTCAGGATTCTCGCGCTTCTGGTCGAGCAGTTGCAGATAGTCGATCACCGCCAGCGTACCGCGCGGCGCCGACCGCAACGCCTCGATGATGTAGGCGGCGCTGATGGCGTCGGAATTGTCGAAGGTAAACAGATGGTCGAAATCGGCAGGGTCGGCACCGATGTCCCGGAACCGGCCCAGTATGTCGGCATGCATGTATTCCAGGGTGAAGAATATGGCGCGATCGCCCTGCTTCATGGCCGCCACGGCGAGTTCGAGGCTCATCAGCGTCTTGCCTTGGCCCGGTCGCGCCGCCACGAGGACCATGTCGCCGGGTATCAGCCGGGCCAGCAGCCTGTCGCCGGGCGCAGCCTCGGCGACCTTGGCCGCAAGCAGGCTCCAACTGGCAAAGCCTTCTTCACCGGCAACGCGGTCGAGCGCCGTATGGAGTGGAACATTTTCCCGGCGCGACAGGAGCCTCGCCTGGCGTTTCAGATGATGGACGGGTGCGGAAAGCCGCATCGAAAACCTCCTGCCGCGAGCAGTCTTGGCAACCCCTCCTTATGCCTTGTGCTCGAACAGTTGGTCGGGTGATCGACTGCCCTGCATGAACGATGCTTCCCGGTGGAGGGAGGAGGCGTGGGCGCGCCGGAATCAGATCATAGCGCAATCGAAGCGGGCCGAAAATCCAACCTCCAAAAGGTGTCGCTAAACTAGAAGTGTTTCGCCGAGGGATGCGAGACCTTCTATGATCGGCTCGGCTGATTCACGGGTGCGAGACATTTCGACGGGAGGGGCAAGAGGGTGCGGTTGAGATCTGTTCCGCTGGGCGCGGCCGTCTTCTGCCTTGTCGCGATCCTGGCAGCGCTGACGGCATCGGTCAGCTCTTTCGCGGCCTTGCGGCCGTCGACCATTCCCGACTGGCTGCAGCGCCACGTCGGCGACGGCGAAGGCCAGATTTCTCGGGTCGTGCTGGAGCGGGCGCGCGCGCTCTACCAGAAGAAGGTCAGCGAAGGCCCGGTCAGCAACCCCTGCTATTTCGCCATGGATGCCACGCGTCCCGGCGACCTCGGCAACAGTGTGCTCGGCCAGCGTTATTATGTCATCTGCGAAGCCAAGCAGATCTTCCGCGCGGTTTCCTCGGGCCATGGCGGCGGCCGCAACCTGAAGGGCGTCGCCGATTTCTCCAACGGCAGGCGCTGCGCGAAAAACTTCGGCAACGCGATGGACTCCGAGCTGACGGCCGGCGGCGCTTACATGACCGCCGAGACCAAAACCTCCTTCAAGGGCTACTATCGCGTCGGCGCTGAGAACGCGGCGTTCATGCGCACCTTCATCCAGTTCGACGGCGAAGGGGAGACGGCGAACGCCAGGCAGCGTGTCATCGGCGGGCACCCGGCGGCCATCCTGAAGGGCTTGTGCATGCGCAAGAACCCACAAAGCTCTTACGCCGACCACGACGGCTTTGTGCCCTACGGCAAGCTGGTGAATTACGCCGGCGGCCGCAGCAATGGCTGCACCAGCTGGTCGCCGGCCGATGCCGAGCAGATCATCCCCCTGGTGAAGAACAGCCCGACGACGCTCTACATCTACCCTGAATCGCGCGACATCGCCGCCGTCGCCCGCGCCAAGGCCGCTGGCCAGGCGCTCTCAAGCGCTGGTCCTTATTGGAACGCCTCCTGCCTCAAGGAGATCGGCGCGCCAAAATTCTGGCCGAAGCAGACGCTTGAGCCGATCATCGCGCAGTACAAGAAGGACCATCCGGCGCCACCCCCGCAGCCGGTGCCGATCTGCCAGGACTAGCGAGGCAGCGCCCTACTGAAGCAGCCCCTTGATGATGGCGCTGGCCTTGGCGAAGTCCATCTGGCCGGCATATTTCTGCTTCAGCGCGCCGATCACCTTGCCCATGTCCTTCTGGCTGGCCGCACCTGTCGCCGCGATCGCCTCGCGCGCAGCGGTCGCAATCGCTTGATCGTCGAGCTGCGTCGGCAGGAACGCGCGAATAATCTCCATCTCGCCGCGCTCCTGTGCCGCCAGTTCCGGCCGCTTGCCATCCTCGAAGGCTTTGGCCGATTCCTCGCGCTGCTTCACCATCTTGGCGAGGATCTGCAGGATCTCGTCCTCGCTCGCCGGCGGCTTGCCGGCGCCGCGATTGGCGATGTCGCGGTCGTGGATGGCTGCCTGGATCAGCCGCAGCGTCGGCAGGCGGTGCTTGTCCTGCGCCTTCATCGCGCTCTTCATGGATTCGGCGATTTTCTCGCGCATCGTGCTTCTCCTTCGAATGCGGCGGACAATAGCTTCGCCGAACGGGTAACGCAAATTCTGACAAGCCGCTGATATTGCTGGACGAATACTAATCAAACCTGGCTCGACGCAGCCTCATTGACCGCTTGGGCGCCTTCGCCTATGTACTCGGTCCTGCATGAGACAATGAGTTGACGCGAGGGAGCTGAAAATATCCAGCCCGCGCGTCTTGCCGCGCAAACGGTTCCGCCGCCCCGTTGAAGCGCCTGACAGGAGTGCCGCCATGGCCACGACCACCGCCCCCTGGGCCACCGAAAAGCCGACCGCCCTTCTGGTGCTCGCCGACGGCACGGTGATCGAGGGCCGCGGTCTCGGCGCCACCGGATCGGCCGTCGCGGAAGTGTGCTTCAACACCGCGCTGACCGGTTACGAGGAGATCCTCACCGATCCTTCCTATGCCGGCCAGATCGTCACCTTCACCTTCCCGCATATCGGCAATGTCGGCACCAATGACGAAGACATCGAGGACTTGCATCCGGCCGCCCGCGCCGGCGCTGTCGGCGCGATCTTCAAGGCCAATGTCACCGACCCGTCGAACTATCGCGCCGCGGGCCATCTCGACCAGTGGCTGAAGCGGCGCGGCATCGTCGCGCTGTCCGGCATCGACACCCGCGCGCTGACCGTGCTGATCCGGGAGAAGGGCATGCCCAATGCCGTCATCGCGCATGCGCCCGATGGCGTCTTCGACATCGAGGACCTGAAGCGGCAAGCCGCGGCCTGGTCGGGCCTGATCGGCCTCGATCTCGCCAAGGAGGTCACGTCCGGCCAATCCTCGGTCTGGCGCGAGACGCCCTGGATCTGGAACGAGGGCTATGGCGAGCAGAGCGAGCCGTCGATGCATGTCGTGGCCATCGACTATGGCGTCAAGCGCAACATCCTGCGCCTGCTGGCAGGCCTCGGCGCCAAGGTCACCGTCGTCCCGGCCAAGACGGGCGCGGAGGAAATCCTCGCCATGCAGCCGGACGGCATCTTCCTGTCCAACGGCCCCGGCGACCCGGAAGCGACCGGCGAATACGCCGTGCCGGTGATCCAGAACCTCTTGAAGACCGACATCCCGGTGTTTGGCATCTGCCTCGGCCACCAGATGCTGGCGCTGGCGCTCGGCGGCAAGACCGAGAAGATGCATCAGGGCCACCACGGCGCCAATCATCCGGTCAAGGACCACACCACCGGCAAGGTCGAGATCGTGTCGATGAACCATGGTTTCGCCGTCGACGCCGACTCGCTGCCCGAAGGCGTCGAGGAAACCCATGTCTCGCTCTTCGACGGCTCGAACTGCGGCATCGCGCTGACCGGCCGGCCGGTGTTCTCGGTGCAACATCATCCCGAGGCCTCGCCAGGCCCGCAGGATTCACACTACCTCTTCCGCCGCTTCGTCAACCTGATCCGCGAGCGGCGGAAGAGGTAGTGTGAATCCTGCGGGCC
>NZ_RZTO01001359.1:0-824 GCF_003997225.1 Mesorhizobium sp. M2C.T.Ca.TU.002.02.1.1 | reverse complement strand
TCTGAAGAGTTTCCCATGACCCTTGACCTCAGGCGGCCGGCGAGATTCTGATCGACAATGGCCAAGGGGAATCAGAGACGGGCGGGCGGCAGGCCGCGGGCGCAGGGCCTGCTGGAACGCTACCGGCCGATCGAAGGCGTCGTCGACGAGATGGTCGACGCGTCGGGCCGCCCGCGCCCGGCCTGGCGCTTCTTCATCGACGCGCTCGACGATCTGGGAGCGGAGCGGCTTGGACAGCGCTTCGCGCGCGCCGACCAGTATCTGCGCGACGCCGGCGTCTATTACCGCGTCTACGAACAGGCCGGCGCCAATGAGCGCGAATGGCCGCTGGCACATGTGCCGTTGCTGATCGACGAGAAGGAATGGGCCGAAATCAGCGCCGGCTTGGTCCAGCGCGCCGACCTGTTCGAGGCGATCCTGGCCGACGTCTACGGGCCGAACCGGCTGATCGAGAAAGGCATATTGCCGGCAGGGCTGATCGCGGCGAGCCCCGAATATCTGCGCCCCGTCGCCGGTGTCCGGCCGGCCAGCGGGCATTTCCTGCACATGGTCGCCTTCGAGCTCGGCCGTGGCCCGGACGGGCGCTGGTGGGTGCTGGGCGATCGCGCCCAGGCGCCGTCCGGCGCGGGCTTCGCGCTGGAGAACCGCGTCGCCACCACGCGCGCGCTGTCGGACGTCTATGGCGAGATGCATGTGCATCGCCTTGCCGGCTTCTTCCGGCGTTTCCGTGACGCGCTGAACGGCATGGCCAAGGATTCGGGCGGCCGCGTCGCCATCCTGACGCCGGGACCGCTGAACGAAACCTATTACGAGCACGCCTATAT
>NZ_RZTO01001358.1:0-825 GCF_003997225.1 Mesorhizobium sp. M2C.T.Ca.TU.002.02.1.1 | reverse complement strand
GCATATTCCTGCGGCAGCGCGACGAGCAGGCCGACTTCGATGAAGCCGAGCAGCATGCCGCCGACAGCAGCGCCCGGCAGCGAGCCAAAGCCGCCGATGACGCAGGCGACGAAGGCCTTCAGCACCAGGCCGAAGCCGAGATCGGGCGAGACGCTGCCACGCCGCGCCAGGATGAAAACGGCGGCGATGCCCGCCAGCGCGCCAGAAATCGCGAAGGCCGTGGCGATCACCCGATTTGCCTTGATCCCCATCAGCCGCACTGTCGCGAAGTCGCGCGAAGCGGCGCGGATGGCGAGCCCGAGAGTCGAGCGGTTGAGGAAGAGCACCAGCGCCAGGATGGTCAGGCCCGAGACGATAAGCTCCATCACCTGCAATGACGATACGGCGAAGGGACCGACAAACCACATCTGGTTCAGGCCATTGAGGACCGAGACCGACTGCGGCTTGGGCGAGATCAGAAGCATGAAAAGGTTCTGCACCACGATCGACACGCCGAAGGCGGTGAGCAGTCCGGTCGTGGTCGGCGCGTAGCGCACCGGCCGGAAGGCGACGCGCTCGAACACGACGGCCGCAAGTGCGGCCATGCCGACGGCAAGCAGCACCGCGACGAAGGGCGAGGTCAGCCCGAGCGCCGCTGCCAGGAACACGCTGTAGGCCGAGACGCCGATGATCTCGCCATGCGCGAAATTCACCAGCCCCATGATCGAGAACACGACCGCCAGCCCGAGCGCCACCAGCGAATATTCCGCGCCGAAGGCGAGCGCGTTGAGGAGTTGCTGCAAGGCGTAATCCATCGCCGCCTACCCGCCGATATAGAGATTGAAC
>NZ_RZTO01001357.1:0-831 GCF_003997225.1 Mesorhizobium sp. M2C.T.Ca.TU.002.02.1.1 | reverse complement strand
CCTATCTGTGAGAGCGATCGCAGCTCTCGCGGTTGACTCGGCCAAGACCTTCCGATTTACACCGGACGCTTGTTCCCGACAGTTCGGATTTCCTCCATGCTTGAAAAGACATACGACGCCAAAGCCGTCGAGCCGAAGATCGCCAAAATCTGGGAAGAGGCGGATGCCTTCCGGGCAGGCGCCGGCGCGGAGGAGGGGGCCGAAGCCTTCACCATCGTCATCCCACCGCCGAACGTCACCGGCTCGTTGCATATGGGTCATGCGCTCAACAACACGCTGCAGGACATTCTCGTGCGCTTCGAGCGCATGCGCGGCAAGAACGTGCTTTGGCAGCCCGGCATGGATCATGCCGGCATCGCCACGCAGATGGTGGTCGAACGCCAGCTCATGGAAAAGCAGATCCACCGCCGCGATCTGACGCGCGAGCAGTTCATCGAGAAAGTCTGGGAGTGGAAGGCCGAATCCGGCGGCGCGATCTTCAACCAGCTGAAGCGCCTCGGCGCCTCGGCCGACTGGTCGCGCGAACGCTTCACCATGGACGAAGGCCTGTCCAAGGCCGTGCTTGAGGTCTTCGTCACGCTCTACAAGGAAGGCCTGATCTACAAGGACAAGCGCCTTGTGAACTGGGACCCGAAGCTGCTCACTGCCATTTCCGACCTCGAGGTCGAGCAGCACGAGGTGAACGGCAATCTCTGGCATTTCCGCTATCCGATCGAAGGCGAGGCGTTCGACCCCGAGAACCCGAAGACCTTCATCACGGTCGCCACGACGCGTCCCGAAACCATGCTCGGCGACACGGCTGTCGCCGTGCATCCGGATGACGAGCGCTTC
>NZ_RZTO01001356.1:0-833 GCF_003997225.1 Mesorhizobium sp. M2C.T.Ca.TU.002.02.1.1 | reverse complement strand
TCACAGAAACGGCGAACCGCTCTATCTCCTTGTTGTTACGCAATTCCCCCGGAAAACCGCTCACACTTTTCCTGGAATTGCTCTAGGTCGGCAGCGCCGGCATCAGCTTCGGATCGGGCTTCTCGGCGAGATGCGGCAGGTCCTTGCTGGCGATGAAGGTGTAGAACATCGGCACGACGAAGAGCGTGAACATGGTGCCGACCAGGATGCCGGTGAAGATGACCAGGCCCATCGAATAGCGCGCAGCCGCACCCGCGCCGCTGGAGACGATCAGCGGCACGACGCCAAGCGCCATGGCCGCCGTGGTCATCAGGATCGGCCGCAGGCGCACCTTGGCCGAAGCGATGATGGCATCGCGGCGCCGCATGCCGTGGATCTCACGCTGCTGGTTGGCGAATTCCACCAAAAGGATGCCGTGCTTGGTGATCAGGCCGATCAGCGTGATCAGGCCGACCTGGGTGTAGATGTTGAGCGTTCCCAGGCCGATGTTGAGCGGCACGATCGCGCCGAAGATCGACAGCGGCACCGCCATCATGATGATCAGCGGGTCGCGGAAGCTCTCGAACTGGGCCGCCAGCACCAGGTAGATCACGATCACGGCCGCCGCGAAGGCGATCAGGATGGTGTTGCCCTGTTCCTTCTCCTGCCGCGACTGGCCCGAATAGTCGACGAAGAAGGTGTCGGGCAGTGTCTCCTTGGCGATATCCTCCAGCACCTTCAGACCGTCGCCGGTGGTCACGCCGGGCAGAGGCAGGGCCGAGATCGTCGAGGAGTTCAACTGGTTGAACTGCTCGATGGCCGCGGGCGAGGCGTTGGTCGAAATCTTCACGACC
>NZ_RZTO01001355.1:0-834 GCF_003997225.1 Mesorhizobium sp. M2C.T.Ca.TU.002.02.1.1 | reverse complement strand
GGTAGAAGAGCGCGGTCGGCGCGTTGCCGATGGCGACGACCGCGCCTGCCATACGCTCGCCCCAGAGGTCGATCGCGGCCGCCGAGCGGGTGTTGCCGATCGCCTTCGCGATGTCGTGCGTGCGCGGGTCGCGCAGCGTGCAGATCACCTCGTTGCTGGCGGGCAGGCGCGCGCGGGTGACGCCGTGCGCCACCATCTCGGCATCGCAGAGGATCGGCGCGCCGGCGGCAAGGGCCGCGCGGGCCGCATCGACGAAACTGTTGGAGAAAACGAAATTCCTGGCGGCTTCGACCTGGCCGCAGGCATGGATCATGCGGATCGCGACATCGGCTTCGGCTTCCGAGAAGCGCGACAGGTCCGCCTCGGCGCGGATGATGGCGAAAGAGCGCTCATAGATCGCCATCCCGTCATGGATGTAGTCGTAGGCGGCCATTTACTGGTTCCGTCGATAGAGTTCGGCGATGCCGGCCGCGCCAAGCCTTGTGAGGCAAGCGGCGGCGGTTTCGCCTGGATGTCTTGCGTCGTCGATCGCCGCCGCAATGCCGGCGACCCCGCGCGCGGCGTCATAGCCCGGCCTGTATCCGGCAGGAAGGGCCTTTGCCGTCCCGTCCACGACAAGTCCGGCTCCGTTTTCGTCGCCGACCAAAGTGAGCATTGCCGCCCCGGGATGGGCGCAGCCCTTGGCGCAGCCGGAAACGTGCAGGATCAGCGAGGCGTCAAGGAGGTCGGCGCTTTGTTTTGCAATAGTTTCGGCGATGGCGCGGGTGGCGATGCGGCCGGAGGCGCAGGCGGGCGTGCCCGGGCAGGCGGCGATGCGGGTGCGCGGATCGGCGG
>NZ_RZTO01001354.1:0-845 GCF_003997225.1 Mesorhizobium sp. M2C.T.Ca.TU.002.02.1.1 | reverse complement strand
CCCCCATCCCGCAGGTGCCCCCGCATCAACCCCGCGAACCGTTCCTCCGAGGCCTTGTCCAGTCCCGCCGTCGGCTCGTCCAGCAGCCAGACCGGCCGGCGGGTGACCAGAAGCTTGGCGATCGAGGCCCGCCGTCTTTGCCCGGTCGACAGATAGCCGAAGGGCAGGTGCCCGAGACCGCCGAGCGCCACCGTCTCCAGCGCCTCCTCGACGCTCAGTCCCGCCTCTCCTTGAAACGCGCGCCAGAAGCCGAGATTCTCCTCGACGCTGAGTGCCGTCTTCATCGCGTTGAGATGGCCGAGATAATGCGAGGCTGAGGCGGCCGTCGGGAAGGCCTCGCCGCCGCCCTCGAATCGAACCTTCCCTTCGGCGACCGGCAACAGCCCGGCCACGATCCTCAACAGCGTCGATTTGCCCGCGCCGTTCGGACCGGTGACGATAAGCGCCTCGCCCTTGTCCAGCGCGAAGCCGATATTGGAGAAAACCGTCTCGCCGCCGCGCTCGCCGCCCAGATTTTCGGCGATCAGCCGCATTCTTTGCCCGTCCCGAAATCACCGTTTCGCGGCCGTTCCCGGCTCACGCAAATTCGTCTTTCGACTGTCTAGAACTATTCCAGGAAATTCTCTATATGCGGTTCATCCGTGCCAGCGGTCGGCGCGGGATCAGAATTAGCGCCGAACCAGCGCACGCGCCGCCTTGAACGGCTCGGGTCGCTTGGGAGCGGACAGCGGAAATGGCCGTACCCGCACCTTTGCGCGTGATTGCATGCCAACGGCGTCCGTTCCCTTTCAGGCTGAACAGACAAGGACGGATCGCCGTGACGAAATCCCTCGACAGTTTCAATT
>NZ_RZTO01001353.1:0-846 GCF_003997225.1 Mesorhizobium sp. M2C.T.Ca.TU.002.02.1.1 | reverse complement strand
CGCCCGGATCCCGCGTCAGCCGGTGACCGACATAAGTGCCCGGCGGTCCGCCGAGACGGGCAAGCGCCTTCACCTCGAACGGCAGGATGCACAGGATATGGTCGACATACGGCTTCATGGCCACCGCCCTGCCCGGCCGCCAGGCCCATACGCTCGGGCAGACATAGTGGACGATCGGGATGCCTGGTGCTGCCGCGCGAACCTTCTTCGCGACACGCAGTGAAAAGTCCGGACTGTCGATGGTGACGAGGCAATCGGGCCGCTCGGCTGCGATCGCCGCCGCCGTCTGGCCGATCCGGCGCATCAGCCGTGGCAGGTCACGCAGCACCGCGCTGAAGCCCATCAGCGCGATCTCGCTGCCATCGAAAAGCGGCGTCAGCCCCAGCTGCTGCAGATGCCGGCCGCCGATGCCGACAAGCTGAACCTTGCGGCCGGTCGTGCGCTCCAGCGCCCGCACAATGTCGGCGCCAAGCAGATCGCCGGATTCCTCCCCGGCGACGATTGCGAGCTTGAGCGGCCTTTCAGCGACCATTAGCCGGCTCCTCATCGGCCAACTCCGTTGCCGGCAGGCCGACGATGAACAAGCCAAGCGCATTGGCGCGCGCCAGCGTCTCCGGGCCTTCGAGAATAAGCGAGCGGCCAGCTTCCAGCGCGATGCCGGCCAGTCCGGCGGCATGCGCGGCCTCGACCGTCTGCGGGCCGATGGAGGGCAGGTCCGCACGCAGTTCCTGGCCGGGCTTTGCGCATTTGACAAGGACGCCGCGCGTCTTGCCGGCGAGCCTGCCATGGCCGCGCAATTCCCTTGTCCGCTCGAGCAGCGCCGCGGTGCCCTCCACCCCCTCGAGC
>NZ_RZTO01001352.1:0-852 GCF_003997225.1 Mesorhizobium sp. M2C.T.Ca.TU.002.02.1.1 | reverse complement strand
GTCATCGAGTGTTCTCCCTGCCTTGCTGGCTTGTTGGAAGAAACGTTGAACCAATTCTAAAATTGAGCCAATTATGATTTTGTGGCAGTGAGGCCGATATGAGCGGATTACGCGAACGGCAGAAAGCGGACCGGCACCGCCGCATCATCGATGCGGCCACCGCTCTGTTTCGCGAGGTCGGCTATGAGGGCGCCAAGATCGAGGCGATCGCCGCGCGGGCCGAAGTCTCGATCGGCACGATCTACAATTACTACCAGAACAAGGGCGACATCCTCGGCGCCATCGTTTCGATGGAAGTCAACGAGGTACTGAATGCCGGGCGAGGGGTGGTCGCCAGCCCACCAGCCAATGTCGGCGATGCGCTGGACACGCTGATCGGCATCTACATCGAGCACTCGCTGAACTATCTCAGCAAGGAGATGTGGCGTCAGGCAATGGCGATCTCGACGCAATTGCCCGACAGCCCCTTCGGCCAGGCCTATACTGGGCTGGACCGGGAACTGACCAAGCAAATAAGCGCGCTGATCGCACGATTGCAGGAACTCGGCCTGGTACGCCCAGACATAGACGGATCGGCGGTCGGCGAGTTGATCTTCAACAACATGAACATGATGTTCATCGAGTTCGTGAAGCGGGATGAGGCGAGGATACCGGAGCTGAGGGCGGCGATACGGAGGCAGAACAGGGTGCTGGTGGCGGCGATTGGGCTGTGATCTGATCAAGCAGGAACAGCTGTCGTCCGAGATTTGCCTCTTTTTTTCTTCTGACATTAGGAACCAGAGTTTCTCTATATAGCTTCTGCGCTAGGGGGCTTTGCAAAATGGCCGGGTACGACATTCGGATACATTGGGA
>NZ_RZTO01001351.1:0-854 GCF_003997225.1 Mesorhizobium sp. M2C.T.Ca.TU.002.02.1.1 | reverse complement strand
AGGGCATAGAGCGTCTGGCCATGCGCGGCGCCGACGGCAATGACGATGAACACCACTTCGACGCCCTCGAGCAGCACCGCCTTGAACGACGCGACGGCCGCCAGATAGTCAGCGCGGCGGTCGGCGGATTGTCGACGAAGCTCCGCAGTCTCCTTGGAAAAGGCCTGGTCCTCGTCATGCAGCGCAATCACGCCGACGCTGCGCAGGATCGCCTTCCGCAGCCAGCGCATGCCGAACAAGATCAAAAGCACGCCGACCACGAATTGCAGGACGGTGATCGGGACGAGCGCCAGCAGCGGCCCAAAAACCAGCACCAGGGCCGCCAGCAAGGCAAGCGCCAGTGCAGCGCCTGTCAATGCGGGGCGCCAGCTGCGCGTCACGCCGACGGCGAGCACGATGGTGAAGGCTTCGACCACTTCGACGAAGGAGGCCAGGAAAGAGGCGGTCACGGTGGAAAATATGGGAGTCAGGCCATGCATGCAGGCATCGTCCAATGCTGGGGAATCATCGGGTGACGGGAACGATACAGCGCTCCGGCGGCCACGAGAATGGCCAGGACCGCCCCGAACTTTCGACGAACCGATTGACGGTCTGTATCCATTCGGTGTCCGTTGTATCGCGGCGCTGGCCTGGCTATCTGCTGGAGCAACAAGAAGTTTAAGCGGCCGATGGGCCGCCGCAGCAGGAATGGAGCCATGAAGAAGATCGGATTTCTGTCGTTCGGGCATTGGTCGCCCTCGCCGCAATCGGGCACGCGCTCGGGCGCCGACGCGCTGCTGCAGTCGATCGATCTCGCGGTCGCGGCCGAGGAGCTCGGCGCCGACGGCGCCTATTTTCGCGTCCACCATTTCTGT
>NZ_RZTO01001350.1:0-858 GCF_003997225.1 Mesorhizobium sp. M2C.T.Ca.TU.002.02.1.1 | reverse complement strand
GGTCCTTCTCGCGCCAGAGCGAAGGGAAGGAGAAGCCTTTGAGCTCGCGGCCGTAATAGGCGCAGAGCCTTGTGCCGGCCAGCCGGAACACCGCTTCGCCACGCGTATCGCGCTCGAGGATGAAGGTGTCGGCCAGGAGCGACTTGATGTCGGCCGGCTCCACCTCCGATCGCTTCGGGGCGAGGCGACCATCACGCAACTGGTTCCAATATTGGAACAGCGCGATCGATCCTTTTTCTTTCATTTCCATTCCGCTCCGCACAATCTGTCTTTTGATGTCCCATCGGCGAACAGACAGGGCGCCCTCCGATGACCTTCATGCGGTGCGGAGCAGGATGCGTGCCAGTATCGTTAACGTTTGTTCACGCCTCGGGGTCGTTAAGGTTAACAAGTGGTTTACATTGCGCGCCACTGAGGCCTGTGGCACACCAAAACCACTCCAAAACGGTCGTTCTCGCAGCGACCGGCAGCACTTCAGTCACGAGTTTACGGGGAGCAGGGGACTCGACCGGCCGTTCAGGGGGACACCTGGACGGCCTCTTTTTTGATTCGACCCTGTTTTGATTCGCCCCTTTTCTGCTGGGACGCTGTGGCGATTAGCCGTTTGTGATTCGAACGGGCGTGATCTACATGCTCGCCGAAACCTCAAGTCCCAGACCTGCGAAGGCGCATGAGCGAACCGGCAAGCCCCGCTGAAACCGAACCATCGCCGGACGAGGCGCCCGAGCCCGGGCGTCGCGAACCGGTGTTCAACTTGCCGCCGGTCGTGCTTGCGGTGATCGCCATTTGCGCGGTCGTCTATCTGCTGCAGGAATATGTGCTGAACGAGACGCAGCAGATGACGCTGCTCTATGACGG
>NZ_RZTO01000134.1:0-10388 GCF_003997225.1 Mesorhizobium sp. M2C.T.Ca.TU.002.02.1.1 | reverse complement strand
GCTTTGTGCGTTTCGAACCAAGCGGCTTGATCGCCAATCTCCACAATCTCGACCCTGCCGTCCTTGACGGCGACGATTGGCCAGTTGCCAACGAGCGCATTGTCGATCCCGAACAACTCCTTGCCCCACCACCTTGCGGCGCCGAAGATATGCTTCGGCGGGTTGGCTTTTAGGCTGGCAAGAAGCTCGTCAGGCTCGAAGGTTCCGGCGGTTTCGACACCTTGCTTCCAGACCTGGAGGCAGCCGGGAAACTCCCAAGAGGTGTTGTTCCACTGCTTAGGGAACTGCTTGTCGAACTGCTTGTAGAAGCCTGCCGCGTCGGTAAAACCGGTTGCCGACGCGTTGATGCTGGGATCGTCAAATCGAGGGAAGAAGGCGATTGAGCCTTCCATAAATTCCTTGCTCGTGCGAGCGACCATGTCCGGAAGCAGTTCCAGTCCGGCGTGAAGGATGCGGCCCTTGTACCCCTGGGTGAACAACTGCTCGACCAGCAAAAGCGCGACCGACGGATAGGTTGTGTCGATGCAGACGGTGTCGGGCTTGGCCTGCAGCATGGAACTCACGACAGGCGCGAAGTCGGTTGTGCTGTTGTCGAAATATGCGTCGCTGACGATCTCGAACCCGTGCGCGTCGAAACCCGCGCGCCAGTAAGCGAGCGACGTGCGGCCGGTGACGTCGTCCTGGGCACACAGCGCTGCCGTCTTCAGGTTTGGCTCGACCTTGCGAAGATATTCGACGCCAAGGCCGAAATAGAATGGGTGAACCTCCACGGGCGCCAGCAGGTATTTGCTGTTCGGGTTGAGGTCCGAGACGTACAGAGTGGATGTCAGCATCTTGTTGCGGTTCGAAAAGTCCTGGAGCGCGGACCAGTCGTCGCCGCCGATGACCATCGTGTATTTCACGTCCTGATCCACAAACGCCCGCGCGCCCTGGAGTGTCTTCTCGGCGACATACGCTCCATCGAAGGAGACCACCTGTACGTCGTAGCGCTCGCCCTTGACGTTGATCCCGCCAGCCTGGTTGACCTGATTCGCCCAAACTTCGGCTCCGTTCTTGGCCGGAACCCCCCAGAGCGCGAGATCTCCCGTAAGGGGAGCAAGAGCGCCAACTTTCACGATCTTGTTCGCGGCCCGCAGCACGCTTGGCATGGCAAGCGCTGAGGTAGTGGCCACGGCGCCGACGAGTGCCTGCCGGCGCGTCAAATGCAGATTGATTCTCGACATGTTCGCTCCTCTGATGATCCGGCCATTTTTATCGACTGAGCAATCTATGAATTCGACCGATGAGTCAGATTATGAACATTTTGCGGCTCCCCGCAAGGTGGATTTTCAACGATTTTTGCGAACTGCAATTTGGCACAAAGTATTGTTTTTACGACATTTTATGAAGGTATGAGGTAAAAGTGGGACAATTGACCCAGTTACGGAGATGTGCGAAGGGTCGTCGGGTGGCGCTGAGTTTCGCCAACGCAAAGACGGGCTTGGCGGCACCGACAGGGGGACTCCGCATTTGGATGATACTTTCGACTACATCGTTATTGGCGCCGGATCCGCAGGTTGCGTGCTGGCATCGAGACTGACGGAAAACGGCGAAAACACCGTCCTGCTCCTGGAAGCAGGAGGAACCCACAACGGATGGGACGTAGACATGCCGCTCGCGGTCGAGCGGCTCTTGCGCGACGGTCCACGGAATTGGAACTTCGTCACAGAGGAGGAGCCGCACATGGCACGCCGACGGATCACGCATCCGAGAGGCCGCATGCTCGGCGGTTCGTCGTCAATCAACGGAATGGTCTACACCAGGGGGCACGCCTTGGATTTCGAGTGCTGGGAAAAGGAGTTCGGATGCTCGGGATGGAGCTATGCCGACGTGCTTCCCTATTTCAAGCGAGCGGAAACCTCTTCGAGAGGCGGCAACGCCTATCGAGGCCAGGGCGGGCCTCTGAAAGTTCGGCATCCAGATTTAAGCCAGGACCCCCTTAACGCTGCCTTCGTCAAGGCTGGACGGCAAGCCGGGTATCCGGTGACCGTCGACAGCAATGCCCGCATGATGGAAGGCTTCGGCCCCAATGAGCAGACGATCGCCGGAGGACGCAGGCAAAGCGCCGCACGAGCTTACCTCGACGGAGCAATGGGTAGAAAGAACCTTACGGTGCGAAGCGATGTTCTCGTGGACACAATCACCGTCCAGAACGGCAGGGCCTCGGGGATAGTCTATTTCGACAGGAGCGCGCGGCTGACTGCGAGGGCACGGCGCGAGATCGTCGTATGCTGCGGCGCATTCGGCTCGCCCGCATTGCTTCTGCGCTCGGGGATCGGGCCTGCTGATGAACTGCGGCAGCTCGGCATCAGCCCCGCAGTCGACAGCCCCGATGTCGGAAAAAACCTGCAGGACCATCCGGACGTCACGATCCAGTTTTGGTGCAAGACTCCGCATGGCCTGTACGCGACAACCCGGAATCCGCGGAGGACGCTCGTGGGGTTGCAGTGGTTTCTTCTGAAATCCGGACCAGCCGCCAGCAACCAGTTCGAGGCGGCCGCCTACATCAGGAGCCGAGCGGGCGTCGAATATCCCAACATCAAGCTCGAGTTGCTGCCGCTGGCGTTCGAAGAAAGCGGCTTCACCCCCCGCAAAGGCCCGTCGTTCCAAATCCATATGACCTTGCTCCGTGCGAAGAGCAGGGGACAAGTGACCTTGAAGAACCGTGATCCGCGCGAAGGGCCCGCCATCCTGTTCAACTACCTCGAGGATGGGACGGACATCCAGGTGATGAGAGAGGCAATACGCCTCACGCGCGAGATCGTCGCTCAACCAGCATTCGAGGACATCGCCGGCGACGAGATCGCGCCCGGCCGCGAAATGACGGCCGACGACGATATCGACCAATGGTTACGCCACCATGTCGCGACGGCGTATCATCCGGCGGGAACCTGCAGGATGGGCGGCGACGAAACAAGCGTGGTCGATCCCGCGCTACGCGTACGAGGGATTCGAGGCCTGCGTATCGCCGACGCCTCGATCATGCCGCTGGAGGTGAGCGCGAACTTGAACGCGTCCACCATTATGATCGGCGAGAAGGCATCCGACTTGATCCTGGGAAATCGGCCGCCCGAGAAGGCGGATGCCGAATGGTGGGTCAATCCCAGCTGGCGCATTCAGCAAAGGTGAGCGCTGAACCTGCGCAAATCTTACATGTCCGAGTTTCGGATACGACCAGACCTGCCAATGCCCGCGCTTTCAAGCAAAAGTTCAACGAGTTCGCTGCATAGCGACCGTGCGTTGGACGTGGGGTCAGAAAGATATTGAAGGCTGTATCCATCGATGACCGCCAGAAGCGCTCGCGAGAGCCGCTCCAGATCCCATTGGCAAGTCTCCCCCCCAAGTGACAGCGACTTGGCGAGCATCGACTTGAGCTCGGCAATGTACATTGGATAGATCGTCGAGGCCAAGTCGCGCGACTTCTCTCTCCGCACGGCCCAGAGCGCGAGCTCGAACTGAGCCAGCAGGTCCTCAGGCGTCGCTTCGAACGCTTCCC
Source organism: Mesorhizobium sp. M2C.T.Ca.TU.002.02.1.1 (assembly GCF_003997225.1). Lineage (NCBI taxonomy): Bacteria > Pseudomonadati > Pseudomonadota > Alphaproteobacteria > Hyphomicrobiales > Phyllobacteriaceae > Mesorhizobium > Mesorhizobium sp. M2C.T.Ca.TU.002.02.1.1. The sequence continues at coordinate 6,853 of NZ_RZTO01000134.1, read as the reverse complement.
AGTATGCGTCCAGCATTGCCTGAACCGATGACCGGATCCCTCGGGTCACATGAACGTTGACGGCATCGTTGATCATCAATCTGAGCCACCGCCGTATTGCCGCTCCGAGCAAGGCATTCTTGTTTTCGAAGCAGTAATGCACCGCCGCAAGCGATGCATTTGCCTCCGTGGCCACAGCCCGCATGGTTACCGATCGCACGCCGTCCCGTCTCATCACCAGGATCGTCGCATCGATGAGCTGCTCTCTTCGATCAGCCACCGGGACCCTGACGAATTTCTTGGATCTTGATCGTTTTTTCGCCTTCGCGCGAGGATTGGGTTTCTGCCGCATTCTATCGATCCCTATTGATGTTACCTTGGACGTTGGCTCCAACTCGGCCGCAGCAAGCGAACTGCCGCCACGCCCTCGAACGTGAACGACCGACGGGGCGATCGGCTGAGAATCTCGCGGATCGGATCGGCTCGGCTCCCTTGCCTCGCGGCCTCGTTCGATCATGGTCCGACCAGGCTGTGAGCTCTGTCTGGGCGAAGCCGGCCGATGTCTTGGGGATGTCGCCGCGACGCAATTCTGGCTCTCCTGCTCCCGAACCAGCGGCTGAACCTCACACCGCGACAGGTGCCGGGCTGGCCGATGGCGGAAGCGCGCAAATCACCATAGATAGACGAGTTTCGCCAATATCTCTTGGCCCATGTCGCTCTTTCGCAAACTTCAGCCATGGAAGATTTCCGCCTAGACATCGGTCTCATACCAATGGTACGAAAAAATCGACCTGCTGGACAATTTTTTTCTGGTTGGATACGGCTGCCGGGAAATCGGGCTGCCGCGACAGAAGAAATCCAGCGCTTGCTTCGGAGCGGTTTGGGAGTGATGGACAACTTCGCGAAATTCTTCATCGACGGAAAATGGGTTGAGCCATCGAGCCCTCGATATTTGGACGTTGTAGACCCGGCGACCGAACGGCCTTTTGCCAAGATCGCGCTCGGATCATCGGCTGACGTCGATCGCGCCGTGACGGCGGCACGGAGAGCGTTTGACGACGGCACCGAGATTTCGGTCCCGGACCGCATCGATTTCTTTCGCCGAGTCCTTGAAATCTTTCGTCGCCGCCAGCGGGAAATCGCCGAAATCCTCACTCAGGAGATGGGCGCCCCCATCTCCTTCAGCCTCGAAGCCCAAACTGCGACCTGCATAGCGCATATCGAGGTGATCATCGAAGTCTTGCGAGACTACAGTTTCAGCGAAATGGTCGGCACGACCGCGATCGTCAAGGAACCAGTCGGCGTCGTCGGGCTGATCACCCCTTGGAACTGGCCCATCAATCAGGTGGTCTGCAAGGTGCTTCCCGCTTTGGCGGCCGGATGCACGATCGTGCTCAAGCCAAGCGAGGTCGCACCGCTAGATGCCACGATCTTCGCGGAAATTCTCGCCGAGGCCGGCCTTGCCGCGGGAGCTTTCAACCTCGTGAACGGCGATGGCCCGACCGTCGGCGAGGCGATCGCAAGTCATCCTGGCATCGACATGGTCTCCTTTACAGGTTCCACCCGGGCGGGTGTACGGGTGGCGAAGGCGGCTGCCGACACGGTCAAGCGCGTAACGCAGGAACTCGGCGGGAAATCGGCGAACATAATCCTGGACGATGCGGACCTGGAGACCGCCGTTCGCAACGGTGTCATCGCCTGTTTCTCGAATAGCGGCCAGTCATGCGACGCGCCGACACGCATGCTTGTACCCAAGGACCGATATGCCGAGGCGCTTCGATACGCCGCCGATGCCGCCGAAAGCCAGACAGTCGCGGATCCGACGAAGCCCGAGACTGTCTTGGGCCCGGTCGCCAGCGAAGTTCAGTTCAATAAGATTCAGAACTTGATTTCGAAGGGTATCGAAGAAGGCGCATGCGTGTTGACGGGGGGACTCGGCAGGCCCGACGGCCTCGGCAAGGGCTACTACGTGCGCCCGACGATCTTTTCGTCGGTGTCAAACGACATGACCATTTCGCGGGAAGAAATATTCGGACCTGTTCTTTGCATGCTTTCCTACGGAGACGAGCAGGATGCGGTCCGCATCGCCAATGACACCCCCTATGGCTTGGCCGCTTATGTCCAGTCCGGTGACCCTGTCCGCGCCAGGAAAGTCGCGGCGAAGCTCCGGGCGGGGTCGATCTTCATCAACTATCCCGAATGGGATGCTCGTGCCCCTTTCGGCGGCTACAAGCAATCAGGCAACGGCCGCGAAGCCGGAAGCCAAGGCCTGGCTGAATACCTGGAAGTGAAGGCCATAGTCGGCCACGGTTGAAACCAAGCTGGCAGAAATCGGTTATGTCCCGCAGCCTCTGCGCGCTTCAATGCAAGACCGACCGCTCGAAAAGGAACATGGCGACGGCAAGGTCCTGGTGTCCCCCTCCTCCCGATTTGAAGACGGTGATTTCACGTTCCGACCGCCTGCCCGGCTTGCGTCCTTGGACAAGCTCGAAAAGATCGGCGACATCGTCCGGCTGAACCAGGCCTTTCTCGAGCGGCTCGATGACATCGCCGGAAACCCCTATCGTGGACGACCTTTCGTCGACGAACAGGCGGCCTGCCTTGCGCACCACGTCGTCGTCCGATTCCCGCAGGTCCGGCCTGTAGCTGCCCACCAGGTCGACATGAGCGCCTTCCTTCAGCCATTCGCCTTTGAGGATCGGCTCCGCGGAATAAGTCGCGCAGCTGACAAGGTCGGCTTGCGCCGCGGCTGCGGACGGGTCGGTCACGGCCTCGACCTCGAAGCCCGGCTTGTTCAGCCTTGCAGCCAGGGCCTTGGCTTTCTCCGTGGTCCGGTTCCAGATCAGGACGTGTCGGATCGGCCGAATGGAAGCGTGGGCCGCGATGAGGTAGGGAGCCAGTTCGCCGGCCCCCATCATGAGCATGGTTGAAGCGTCCGGGCGGGCCAGCAGGCGGCTCGCCACCGCCGAGTTGCACGCTGTCTTTACGTTGGTCTCGGCAGGCCCGTCGATGCAGCCGAGCAGTTCGCCCGTGTTGCCGTCGAACAGGACATAAGCGCCCAGGATGCTTGGAAGCCCGCGCTCCTGGTTGCCGGGAAAGACGTTGGCGATCTTGATGCCGAAGGCGCGACCGCGCAGCCAGGCAGGCTGCATGAGGAAGTCGCCTTGGCCGCCGTCTGCCGTCGGCTGCGACAGGATCATCCGGTCCACCGCGTCGCAGCCGGTTGCGTATACCGCAGCGATGGCGTCGATAACGGCGGGGTAGTCCGCCAGGCGATGCACCGCTTCCCGGTCCAGGAACTTCATGATCTTGCCCCCCCGGCACTCCGCACGGACTTACGGTGGAAGGCCGCGGGCGGCCTATCAGGTGTTGTACTGACCAGCATGCCAACGACGCTTCTCGCGCCAGTCGGGCGTGATATGGCGGAATCGGTCGAGGGACAGGTGCTCGATCGGAAGACCAGTGTCGCCCTTCAGGGCGAGATCCGCCATGGCTATGCCGACAGCCGGCGCCATGCCGAATCCGTGCCCTGACGCGGCCACGGTCAGCAGTCCCTCGGGGCTGTCGAAAAGGTGGATCGTCGTCATCTGGTCCGGCGCCATGTCGACGATCCCTGCCCAGGACCGCAGGAACTGGGCCCCTTTGAGGAGCGGGATCGTCTCGATGGCGCGGCGCAGGATGTTGCGCACGATCGGCGTTGTCGGCTTGGGCGATTCCTTGTCAATGTCGAGGTCGATCCATTCGTAGGGGCCGCCGTTCATGTGGAGGTTGCCGCGCTTCGTCTGGCGGATCGACAGGCCGTTGCCGATGAAACACTGATCGAACAGCGGCGGCATTGGCGTCGTCACCAGCGCCTCAAGCCGGACGGGCGCGAGCGGAAACAAGATGCCGAAGGGAGCGAGCAGGAGCGTGTTGTGCGCAGCCGCGCAGAGCGCGACCCGAGGTGCATGGATTTCGCCATAGGGCGTCTTGACGCCCTTGACGCGGCCGCCCGTCGTCAGGACCTCGAGTACAGGCGTGTATTCGCGGATTTCGCCGCCAAGGTCCGTGAAGGCCCAGGCGAACGCCTGCGACGTCCGCTGGGGATTCGCGTGTCCCGACCGAGGGGTGTGGATGCCGCCGAGACAGGTGTCCGTGAGACCCGGGATCATCTTCCTGAGCGCCTGGCCGTCGACGAATTCGAACGCGATATCAGTCTTTTCGAACGACTGGTAGAGCTCTTTCAGTTCGGCGAGCTCCCGCTCATTCACCGCGGCCCAAATGCGTCCTCTCTGGGTCCACTCGGTCGGGTAGCCGAGTTCCTCGTCCAGCCCGTCCCACAGCTTCTCCGCCACTTGCGCAAGCGGGCTCTCCTCGGGCGTCTCGCCCCGAAGGCTCAGGTAGCCGGTCGCCCTCGAGGAGGCCTCGTAAGCCGTTGCGCCTTTGTCGAGAACGACGACCTTCGCCCCCGCTTTGCGAGCCTGGTAGGCGGTCGCCAGGCCGAGGATGCCAGCGCCGACGACGATAAGATCATAGTTCTGCATGATTGCTACCCAATACCGCTCAAGCGTTGCGGGTTTCGTACGGCCACATTTGCCAGTTCAACCGAATGTCGTCGGTCTCGTCGTCGTCGGCGATCAGGGAAAGGTCGACGGGGCGAAGCGGGAAGCGATAGCTTCCGGGCCGGATGTCCTCGGAATCGACGCCGAAGCGTTGCACCAGCGTGAAAGCCGCTTCATCGCGGCAGCGCTTGCCTTGGCAGTGTCCCATGCCAACCCGCGTCATGCGCTTGACGAGGTCCTGGTTAAGGCGCGGCGCCTCGGGGTTGTCCGTTTGGGAGATTGGCACCTGGGGAGAGCGCATCCCCTGGCCAAGATACTTAGGTGGCTCGATATGACTGAATTCGCCCCGCGTCACGCTCTCGCACTGGCACATGACAACTTCCGGACCGCCAGTCTGATGAAGCGCTTTGATCCATTGATGGATGTAGGAGCTCGCGCCCGCAAGGGTTGGACCAGGCGACTGCCGCTCCGCGCGCGCGGCACCTGACATTCTCGCCAGCATCGCTTCGATCATTGCCTCGTCGGCCCTAGGAACGAGATAGAACACGCCGTCAAGGCTGGTTTCGCCCTGCGCGGAGACCTCAGGTACCCAGGACGCGAGTTCCGTCGAGAACCGCATCCGGCATCCCATCGCGGCGGGGAGTTCGACGTTGGGAAGCGTGGCGACCGCGACCGCGATGGAATCGCAGGCGATCTCTTCGCTTCCCGTGCCGTCGAGCGTGACGAGACGCGCTCCTTCCACGGCGACCTTGCCTTTGGCGGAAGAGATGACTGTGCCGAAGTGGACAGGAATGCCCTCGCCCTCGATCCACGCGGCGGCTTCCGGACCCGCGGCGACACTGTCTCCGGGTTCCACGACGCCGACGACGGTAATCTGCTTGGCCCTGAGCGATCGCATCAAGCGGAGGGCGACATCAGCGGTTCCGAGGACCAGAACGCGTTGGCCCTCGAAAACCCCGTAGGAATCGAGAAGCGCGAGGCCCGCCTTTGCGCCGAAGACGCCTGGCAGCTCCCAGCCGAGGAACGACGGCACGAAGTCGCGCACGCCGGAGGCGATGACGAGGAGGTCGTGATCGAGCAGTTCATTGCCCTCTCGGGAAACGAGCCCCGCTTTGGGCGTTCCGATATGGATCGAATTCTCACCGTTTCGGAACGCCCCCCAGAGAATAGTCGACAAGCGGACGTCGATTCCGCTTTCGAGACATTCCATCAGTTCGGGATTCGCCTCCAGAAACGTCTGCCCGATGGCATTGGCGTTGTTGAGAGCCGCAGGCAGTCCGGCACCGTAAAAGTACGGCGCGTCAACCGACATGTCCTTGAGCGCTTGCGGGTGTTCGTCGACCAAGGTCACCCGATGGCCTACCGCATCGGCGGCAAGCGCAAAGCGACACCCGGCCCTACTGGCGCCGAGAACAACGACGGTGCGCGGAGACATCTTTTCTGCCCTTCCTGACGTTCAGTCTTCGTTGACCTGGGAGAGACGTTCCATCGCTTCGGCGTATTCCAGGATCATGTCGTAGATGACGGACTTGACCGAGACGGGCTCGTTCACCAGCTCGACAATCTGGCCGGCGGCGTACGTCATCCAATCCTTCCGGTGAGCCCGCTCCGCACGTCGAAACGGCTCGCCGGAGAGAATCGACTGCATCGGGACCGCTTTCAGCGGCTGCGGAGCGTCGGGACGCTTCCAGGCTTCCGTATACTTCGACCGAATGGCTCGGCAGGGCTTGCCCGTGTAGCCATAGGTGATGACTGCGTCGTCCCCCTTTGCCGCGTAGAGCACGTCCCGCATGTCGGGCGCGAGTTCGCTTTCGACGGTTCCGAGCCAGATCGTTCCGCACCACACGCCTTCGGCGCCGAGGGCAATGGCGGCGGCCATCTGGCGGCCTCGGCCGATTCCACCCGCGGCAAGCACAGGGACCGGAGCGACGGCGTCGACAATCTGCGGCCACAGCACGAGCGAGGAAATCTCGCCCGTATGCCCGCCCGCCTCCGATCCCTGCGCGACGATGATATCGACGCCGGCGGCCACCTGCTTCTGCGCCTGTCGTACGCTGCCGACAAGCGCCCCGAATTTTGCCCCGTAGTCATGAACGCGCTTGATGACGTGATCGGGCGCGACGCCGAGCGCGCTGACGACGAGCTTGACGGGGTGGCGCAGCGCGACCTCGAGCAGCGCTTCGCTCGTCTCGGGACTGAACGCCAGGTTGCGCGCGTATTCCGCATACCAGCCCCTGGCATCCTCTTCCGAGAGCGGCGGCACTCCGTCCCGATCCATCAGGTCGTTGATGAAACGGCGAGTTTCCTCCGGCACGAGTTCACGCGGCGTCTCC
>NZ_RZTO01001349.1:0-859 GCF_003997225.1 Mesorhizobium sp. M2C.T.Ca.TU.002.02.1.1 | reverse complement strand
GTCCGGCGTCGACGAATGGGCTTCGGCGCTGCTGCATTTCCCCGGCGGCATCGTCGCCGAGGTTTCCTGCAGCATCTCGCTCGACCAGGACAATGTGCTGCGCATCCTCGGCACCAAGGGCCGGATCGAGGTGCCCGATTTCTGGTTCGCCGGTGGCAACCGCGATGTCGGACCGGGCCGGATCGAGGTGATCCGGTCCGGGGCGGCTCGCGAGACGATCAGCCTCGGCGAGACGCGTCACCTCTATTCCTTCGAGGTCGATGCCGCCGCCGAGGCGATCCTGGCCGGGCGGCAGGAATTCGCCTGGCCGGGCATGTCCTGGGCCGACAGCCTCGGCACGCTGCGCGTGCTCGACAAGTGGCGCGCGGCCGTCGGGCTCGAATACGAGATCGAAAAGCCGGCTAAGCGGGTCACCACGCTCTCCGGCCGGCCGCTGCGCACCGATGGCGAGACCATCGCCAAGCGTGCCATTCCCGGCCTGCCGAAACCCGTTTCGCTTCTGGCGCTCGGCTTCGAGGATTTCCGCAGCTTCTCCTCCGGTTCGATCCTGCTCGACGCCTTTTTCGAGGCCGGCGGCAATCTGTTCGACACCGGCTTTGTCTACGGCGCCGGCTACACCGAGACGCTGCTTGGCCAATGGTTGAAAAATCGCGGCGTCCGCGAGCAATCGGTCATCATCGCCAAGGGCGCGCATTCGCCGCTCTGTTATCCCGACGTGATCGGCAAGCAGCTCGCCCAGTCGCTCGACCGGCTGCAGACCGACCATGTCGACATCTATTTCATGCATCGCGACAATCCGGACGTGCCGGTCGGCGACTTCGTCGACGCCATGGACGCCGAGGCCAGGGCCGGCCGCATC
>NZ_RZTO01001348.1:0-867 GCF_003997225.1 Mesorhizobium sp. M2C.T.Ca.TU.002.02.1.1 | reverse complement strand
GGTAAAGCGCGCCGATGTCTTTGCCGCTCTCGATGCCGGCGGCATGTCGCCGGCCGATATCCTTCGGTCGTGGAAGAAATCGAACCGCCAGGAACAGGCGCCCGCATCCGACTATGTCGCCGCCGGTTCCTTCGACGAAGCCGCGGAGGCAAAGCGCGTCGCCGTCGCGCTCGAGCCGTTCGGCCGGACCGAGATCCAGCGCACCGAGCTCGACGGCAATGACTGGTATGCGGTCAACGTCTATCCGGACGGCCATGGCAGCATCGACGAGCTGCTTCAGGCAGCCTGGTCGCATGGCGCGCCGGACGCGCTGGTTGTGCGTAACTGAGCAAATTCGCACTGCCCGTTGATCCGGTCGAAAAAACCCTGATAGCTTGGCTGTGGGGTAGTTTTGCGCAATTCCGGGGCGGAAGCCGCTCGGCACCATCCGGTGTTGCTCAGATTGGGTCGACATTTCATGCAATTGCGTGCTTTTCCGCCGTTCGCCAGCCTTCTGGGATTGGTGCTGGCGCTGCTTTGCGCCGTTCCGGCGAAGGCCCAGCTTTTCGAGACCAAGGCGGCGCAGGCGTTCATGATCGACGCCGACACCGGCACGGTGCTCTTCGCCAAGGACCCCGACAAACCGATTCCGCCGGCCTCGATGGCCAAGCTGATGACGATGGAGGTGGTCTTCAACGCTCTCAAGGCGAAGCGGATCACGCTCGACGACACGTTCGTGGTCAGCGAAAACGCATGGCGCACCGGCGGCGCGCCGTCCGGAACCTCGACCATGTTCGCCAAGCTCAAATCCGAGGTCCGCGTCGAGGACCTGATCCAGGGCGTCACCGTGCAGGCGGCCAATGACGGCTGTATCGTGCTCGCCGAGGG
>NZ_RZTO01001347.1:0-869 GCF_003997225.1 Mesorhizobium sp. M2C.T.Ca.TU.002.02.1.1 | reverse complement strand
AAACTCAACTTCGCTTCATATTTTATGAATTCGACACCCTTCCGCGAGGTCGATGCAATATCTGTGCAGTTTGCGTAATCGCTTTCACATACACCAACGACCTTTACTTCCATTCTGATCATGCAACTTAGACAGATCAGCCGACGTGACAAGCGTCGACAGAAGGGGGTATTATGCAATTGAATAAAAAACTTTTGGCAATCATCGGGAAACGCTTTCCCGCCATCTACGACGTCATCCCGCGCGGACCACAGGGAGGGCTTGCTCGTGTCGCACTCAATCCGCAGCCGCTTCCGCCGCATGAACTGGGCGCCGCGGTCGCCGAGGAATTTGTCCGCTGCGCATGGGTGGCCGAGCGAGGTGGGCTCGATATGAAGGCGCTGTTGAGCGACCTCGACGACTGGTGCCCAACCCGACCGAAGATCCCGAAGCTTCCTCCGTGGTGGGGACCGTTTCCGGAGCCGGAGCCGCGCCCTGAGTGGTTCGTCGACTATCATTTGGGTTTTGCCGCAAAGCTGTCGGCGGTCCAAACGGGCACGCGCCTCGACAAGACACTCGACCAGGTGATCGACCGGTCTCTGACAGCGATCGAGTCGGTGAAACTCTGACGAGACGCTGCTAGAGGCAGAGAGCAACAAAGTGAAAAAGGGCGCCGCGGGGCGCCCTTTCATTGGAGATGTCATCTCTTTCGTGCGGGGATCAGACCGCCGAACCGTAGAGGTCATAAGCGTCCGCGCGATCGATCTTGACCGTGACGATGTCGCCGGCACGCAACGGCCGCCGCGACTGGATGTGCACCGAGCCGTCGATCTCCGGCGCGTCGTATTTGGTGCGGCCCTTGCCGGATGTGCCATGCGCCTCGTCGATCA
>NZ_RZTO01001346.1:0-869 GCF_003997225.1 Mesorhizobium sp. M2C.T.Ca.TU.002.02.1.1 | reverse complement strand
CTTGAAGCCGGGGCGCGGGTCGCGTCCGGGTTTTTCCAGCTCGGCAATGATGTCACGCACCGTCGGCAAGCCGAAACGCTCGTCGACGAAGACGCGTGGGTCGAGCGCTTTAAGCGCGGCGCTGTCGCCCATCAGGGCGCGCACGTCGCGGCCGCAAGCGGCCACGATCTTCTTCGCCACGCCATAGGCTTCCGGATGCACAGATGATGCATCGAGCGGCTCGGCGCCGTTCGGAATGCGCAGGAAGCCGGCGCTTTGCTCGAACGCGCGCGGCCCGAGCCGCGCCACCTTGAGCAGGTCCTTGCGGTTGGCGAACGGCCCGGCGGCGTCGCGATGCGCGACGATCGCCTCGGCGAGCGACGGCCCCAATCCCGACACGCGCGCCAAAAGCGGCGCCGACGCCGTGTTGAGGTCGACACCGACCGCGTTCACCGCATCCTCGACCACCGCTTCCAGGGAACGGCCAAGCCGGTATTGGTCGACATCGTGCTGATACTGGCCGACGCCGATCGACTTCGGCTCGATCTTGACCAGCTCGGCCAGCGGATCCTGCAGGCGCCGCGCGATCGACACCGCGCCGCGCAGCGAGACATCGAGGCCCGGGAATTCAGCGGCCGCCGTGGCCGACGCGGAATACACGGAAGCGCCGGCTTCGCTGACGATCACCTTGAGCGGCTTCGGCCCCGCCCCTGCGGGCAGGTCCGACAGCATGTCGGCAACCAGCTTCTCGGTCTCGCGGCTGCCGGTGCCGTTGCCGATCGAGATCAGCTCGACCTTGTGCTGGCGGATGAGCGCGGCAAGTTCGACCTGCGTGCCGCGCACATCGTTTTTCGGCGGGAATGGATAGACGGTCGTCGTCGCCACCAGCT
>NZ_RZTO01001345.1:0-870 GCF_003997225.1 Mesorhizobium sp. M2C.T.Ca.TU.002.02.1.1 | reverse complement strand
GTCGTCGGCAAGCGTGAACGACATGCGCAGCGTGTTGCGGCCGGTGCCGTCGGCATAGAAGGCGTTGCCCGGCACGAAGGCGACGCGCGCCTCCTTGACCGAGCGCGCCAGCAGCTCGGTGGCGTCCGTGCCTTCCGGCAGCGTCAGCCAGACGAACATGCCGCCGTCCGGACGGCTCCAGGAAATGCCGTCGGGCATGTTGGCTTCGAGCGCGCCAAGCAGCGCGTCGCGCCGCTTGCGGTAGGCGCCGATCAGCTTGTCCACCTGGGCGTCGAAAATGGTTTCGGCGACGCGGTGCATGACCATCTGGTTGATCGAGGGGCTGTGCAGGTCGGAGGCCTGCTTCATCAGCACCAGCTTTTCCACCACATGACGCGGCGCGCAGACCCAGCCGACGCGCATGCCGGGCGACAGGATTTTCGAGAAGGAGCCGCAATAGAGCGTGCGCGCATGATCGATGCCGCCGGAGCGGGCGCAGTCGAGCGCCAGGATCGGTGGCACGCCCTCGCCGTCATAGCGCAGCGCGCGATAGGCGGCGTCCTCGATGACGGCGATGTCGAGCTCGCCGGCCAAGTCGAGGACCGCCTCGCGCTGCTTGATGTCCAAAGTATTGCCGGTCGGATTCGCGAAATCCGGCACCAGATAGGTGAACTTCACCTTGCCGCCATTTGCGGCCGCGGCAGCGCGATAGGCCTCCGGCGTCATGTTGCCACCGGCGGTGTTCAGCCGGTCATAGCGCGGCTCATAGGCGTTGAAGGCCTGCAGCGCGCCGAGATAGGTCGGCCAGGTGACCAAGGCCGTGTCGCCTGGCGACAGGAACAGCTTGCCGAGATAGTCGAGCGCTTGCTGCGAGCCGGAGGTGATGAAGAT
>NZ_RZTO01001344.1:0-872 GCF_003997225.1 Mesorhizobium sp. M2C.T.Ca.TU.002.02.1.1 | reverse complement strand
TGTTCCAGGAGATCGCGTTGATCTCCGAATTCACCGTTGCGGAAAACATCTTTCTCGAAGGCTATCCGACCGGCAGGACCGGCTCGATCGACTGGAAGAAGATCCGTGCCGACTCGGCGGCGCTGTTCAACCGCATCGGCTTCAACGTCGATCCGGCGGCGCGGACGGGATCGCTGCCGGTCAGCCAGCAGCAGATGGTCGAGATCGCCCGCGCGCTCGCCCACGAGGCGCGCGTGGTGGTGATGGACGAACCGACATCCTCGCTGACGCCGAACGAAGTCTCGCTGCTGTTCACCGTCATCCGCCGCTTGGCGGCGCTCGGCATCGCCGTGGTCTATGTCAGCCACAAGCTCGACGAGGTCTTCGAGATCGCCGACACGGTGACTGTGCTGCGCGATGGGCGCCACATCTCGACCAAGCCGATCGGCGAGCACACCAACGACACGCTGATCCAGGACATGATCGGCCGTCGGATCGACAACCTCTTTCCCCGCCAGCGCGGCGCGGCGGGCAGCAAGGTGGCGCTGTCGGTTGAGAAGCTCAGCACGGCGAAGAAGCTCATCGACGTGTCCTTCGAGGCGCGCGCCGGCGAGGTGCTCGGTTTCTTCGGCTTGATGGGCGCCGGCCGAACCGAGCTCGCCAAGGCGATCGTCGGCTACGATCCGATCATTTCGGGCACCGTCACGGTCGACGGTCAGCGGCTGGCGCCGCACGACACGCGCAGCGGTGTGCGGCTCGGCATCGGCCTGCTCACCGAGGATCGCAAGAGCGAAGGCCTGATGGGCGAGCTGCCCGTCTACCAGAACGCCAGCCTCGCGTCGCTCGGCGCGTTCGCCCGGTTGGGCTTCGTCGACAAGGCGAAAGAGCATCAG
>NZ_RZTO01001343.1:0-877 GCF_003997225.1 Mesorhizobium sp. M2C.T.Ca.TU.002.02.1.1 | reverse complement strand
ATCCTGGGCACGCCGGAGACGGTCAAATCCTTCACCTCCAAGCAGCTGCACGGCTTCATCGAGCGGCAATACGACGCCGAGCGGATGGTGATCGTGGCGGCCGGCGACGTCAAACACGACAACTTCGTGCGCGAGGTCGAGAAGCAGCTCGGGGGCTTCCGCGCCAAGGCGGCGGGCAATATCCCGCAATACGCGCAATATGTCGGCGGCGATTTCCGCGAGGACCGCGACCTTATGGACGCGCAGATCGTACTCGGCTTCGAGGGCCGCGCCTACCATGTGCGCGATTTCTACGCCTCGCAGGTGCTATCGATGATCCTTGGCGGCGGTATGTCGTCGAGGCTGTTCCAGGAGGTGCGCGAGAAGCGCGGCCTCTGCTATTCGGTCTATGCCTTCCACTGGGGATTTTCCGACACCGGCATTTTCGGCGTGCACGCGGCGACCGGGCAGAGCGACATCGCCAAGCTGGTGCCGGTAATCATCGACGAATTGCAGAAGGCCGGCGAGAGCATCCGGCAGGAAGAGCTCGACCGGGCGCGCGCGCAATATCGCGCCGGCCTCATCATGTCGGCCGAAAGCCCGGCCAGCCGCGCCTCGCAGATCGCCAGGCAGTTGCTTCTGTTCGGACGGCCGATCGCCAAGGAAGAATTGATGGAGCGGCTTTCGGCACTGACCGTCGACCGGCTGACCGACCTCTCCTCGCGGCTGTTCTCGACCAAGCCGACGCTCACCGCGGTCGGCCCCGTGGGCACGCTCGCGCCCTACGAGGCGATCCTCGAATCGCTTGCGGGCCCGCAGACGACGGCCCGCCGGCTCGCCGTTTGATCCTAAGCAGGTTCCGCAAAAGTGTCCCACGGTTTTGCGATCAGAACCTGCG
>NZ_RZTO01001342.1:0-877 GCF_003997225.1 Mesorhizobium sp. M2C.T.Ca.TU.002.02.1.1 | reverse complement strand
GGGCACATAGGCGGTCTGCATGCCCGAGCCGTCATCGGCGGTATCCTCGATGATGATGCCGCGGTCTTCCCAGTCCTTGGTGACATCCTTGGGCAGCTTCGCCAACGCCGCCTTGGCGGCGTCGCCGAACGGATAGAGCGGCACGTTCTGCGCCTTGAGGTCGACGGTGATGTCGATGCCCAGCGCAAACGCCCTTTGCTCGAGCTGAGGCTTGGCGTCGACGCCGTCGATCGTCACCTCGAAGCCGAGGAAATTATCGCTCTGCGCCTCCGGGATCGCCGGCATCTCGTTGGGATCGCCTTCGATGTCGGGCATCGGGAACGCGACGATGGAGCTGACATCCTTGTCGGTGTTGTTGCGGAAGACATAGTCGACCGTCACCTTCTCCGGCGAGATGAAAAGATCTTCGCTCTGCATGGCGACGGCGTCGCTGCGCGACAGGATCAGTCCACCGGTGCCGAGTTCGGCGATGGAATCATTGGCGAAGGCTGGCGCGGCCATGACTGCCAGCGCTGCGGTCAGTACGGTGCGTAACATAGACCCTCCTCTGTGCCGCGATACCGGGGCCAGCCGGATGCGCTCTTCCATCTACTCGTTTCAAGGTAGCGTTTCAAAGCCCTTCGTCACCGGATACGGGTACTTCTGGACACCGCGCCGCCGATCGGGCAGGAGATCGCCATGCGCAAGCTTCTCGTCATCGGCATCGGCGCCGGCAATCCCGACCACATGACGGTCCAGGCCATCGACGGCCTGAACCGCGCCGACGTGCTGTTCATTCCCGACAAGGGAGCGAAGAAGAACGATCTTGCCGATTTGCGCCGGCAGATCTGCGACCGCTTCGTCACCAATCCGAAATCGCGCCGGGTCGAGTTCGATG
>NZ_RZTO01001341.1:0-878 GCF_003997225.1 Mesorhizobium sp. M2C.T.Ca.TU.002.02.1.1 | reverse complement strand
TTCTCGCAGCCCTCGTTCCTGTATGGCCGCCAGCGCATCAACGGCCATAACCGTCTGCTTGGCCGCATCAAGGGCGTCGACGGCATCAAGACCGGCTATACCCGCGCCTCGGGCTACAATCTCGTCTCCTCCGTCGCCGACGGCGACCGCCGCCTCGTCGCGGTGGTGATGGGCGGCGCTTCCGGCCGCAGCCGCGACAACCAGATGGCCGCGCTGATCACCACCTATCTGCCGCGCGCCTCGACGCGCGGCGGCGGTGATCTCATCGCCAAGGGCAACGACAACCCGATCAAGACTCTGGCCAAGGTCTTCTTGCCCAAGCATGACGCGCCGACGCCGGACGCCAAGCCGGCAACGGATGACACCGTCGTTGCTTCAGCCGATGACGTCCAGGACGACACCCAGCAGGTCGCGGAAGAGACCAAGCCGGTGCTCAAGGCCCGGAAGGTCAAGACGGTCGCGATAGCAGCCATGGCGCCGGCTCCCAAATCCGAGGACACCAGCGTTGCCGCCTATGCCGAGCCGGCGCCTGCCGCGCCTGCGATCGATCCGGTCAAGACGTCGTCGGTGCCGTCCGGCTGGGTGGTTCAGGTTGCCTCTTCGCCCACGAAGTCAGGAGCTCAGAGCCTGCTCGATCAGACCGCCAAGCAGGCGCCGAAGATCCTGGCCGACGCCTCCGGCTTCACCGTCGCTTTCGACAAGGACGGCACCACCTACTACCGCGCGCGCTTCGGCGGCTTCGACTCGAAGAGTGCCGCCTGGAAGGCCTGCGATGCGCTGAAACGCAAGAAAATCTCGTGCTACGCCGTCGAGCAGTAGGCGGTTGTCGAAATCTCCCGGAAGGTACCGGCGTCGAAGGAGACTAATCGTGATTGGAG
>NZ_RZTO01001340.1:0-879 GCF_003997225.1 Mesorhizobium sp. M2C.T.Ca.TU.002.02.1.1 | reverse complement strand
GCCGCCGCCAGCTCATTGCGATCCGGGCGCAATCTGCGCGGCGTCCAGATACGCTCGACAAACAGGCTTTCCGGATAATTGTAGGCCTCGGCTTGCACGTCCTGGCAGAGCGACAGCGTCACCGGACCGCATTCGGCCGGATCGGTCAGCACCTGCATGGCGCGGTTCAGCGCCGGGATGATCTGCTCCGGCCGCGTGATGCGGTCGAAATAGCGCGAGACGGGCCGGAAGCAGTCGTTGACGCTCGCCGTGCCGTCGGAGAAATCTTCCGCCTGCTGCAGCACCGGGTCCGGCAGGCGGTTGGCGAAGACATCGCCGGGCAGGAACAGGACGGGCAACCGGTTCACATGCGCGAGCGCCGCCGCTGTCACCATGTTGAGCGCGCCGGGGCCGATCGAAGAGGTCGCGGCCATGAAGCGGCGGCGGAAATTGGCCTTGCCATAGGCGATCGCCGCATGCGCCATCGCCTGTTCGTTATGGGCGCGGAAGGTCGGCAGCTCGTCGCGCACCTGGTAGAGCGCCTCGCCGATGCCGGCGACATTGCCATGGCCGAAGATCGCCCAGACGCCGCCGAAGATCGGTACCGTCTTGCCGTCGATCTCGGTCATCTGCCGGCTGAGAAAGCGGGTCAGCGCCTGCGCCATGGTCAGGCGAATTGTCTTGCTCATTTGTTGTTTCCTCCGGCTTTCGCTTACGCCGTTTTCTTATGCTGCCCGTTTCTTATGCTGCTTTACGGCCGCGCGCGGCAAGCCATGCCTCGGTCAACTGTTCGAAGCGGGACGCCATGTCGGCCACCGCTTCTTCATCTGACATCTTGCCGGCCAGCCATTGTTCGGCGGCGTTGATGAAGATGGTGCGACCGACGGCGAAACCTTTGAC
>NZ_RZTO01000133.1:0-10394 GCF_003997225.1 Mesorhizobium sp. M2C.T.Ca.TU.002.02.1.1 | reverse complement strand
CAACGAGGTAAGGAGCAAAAAAGCAGCACGGCAAAATGGTCAGGACCTGGGTCGGCAAACTCCGTTGTCGTCATCGCGCTTCCAAAGCGCGCTAGAATGATTGGAACCGATCCGCGTAACCCCTGCGAGCCAGCGGTCATCAAATCGACCGCATCAAAGGCCGAATACATGACCGCTCCAGACTTGCGCCGTATCTGCTAATTGCCTCTTGCCTAAGAGGGGCCGTCCATACATGACGAAGGCGTGATGCGATGCCGGCCGACATCAGGTCCCAGCGGCTCTGTTCAGCGCGTCGCCCGACAGCCGCAGAAAAACCTTCTGGCCGTGGCGCTCGGCGCCGAGTCGGTCGTAGAAACGCAGCGCACCCTCGTTCCAGTCTTCCGTGGTGAGGTCGATGCGGCCGATGCCTTTGGCGAGGCACTCCCCGGCGAGGAAGCGAACCAGCACGCGGCCGACGCCCTTGTTACGGGCGCCGTCGCGCACGAACAGATCCTTCAAAAACATCAACCTTTCGAGATCGATCCCCGGATGGGCAATCGCCACCGAGGCGAGGCCGGCGACCTCGCCGTCCGCGAAAGCCAAGGCGAAATGCGGATAGGCTGGGCTCTCGTCGCTGAGCCATTGCCGCGCCGTGGCCGCCGCCCGGCTGTGATCGAGCGGCGCCTGGCGGTAATGCGCCGCCATCGTGCAGAGCAGGGTGGCGAGCGCTTCCGCATCGTCCACCGTCGCCCAGCGGACCTCGAGCGCCAATGGATCAGCCGAGGAATTTCGCGATGATGGCATCGCCCATCTCGGCGGTG
Organism: Mesorhizobium sp. M2C.T.Ca.TU.002.02.1.1; assembly: GCF_003997225.1. Taxonomy (NCBI): domain Bacteria; kingdom Pseudomonadati; phylum Pseudomonadota; class Alphaproteobacteria; order Hyphomicrobiales; family Phyllobacteriaceae; genus Mesorhizobium; species Mesorhizobium sp. M2C.T.Ca.TU.002.02.1.1. Next base: position 9,594 of record NZ_RZTO01000133.1, on the reverse strand, counting down.
CCGACTTCCTTCATGCCGGCCGAGAAGATGTCCTTGGTGCGCAGGCCGTCGTCGAGCACGGCGGCGACCGCCGCTTCCAGCTTGTCGGCCTCGGCGACCATGCCGAAGGAATAGCGCAGGCACATGGCGAAGGAGGCGATCATCGCGATCGGGTTGGCGATGCCCTTGCCGGCGATGTCGGGCGCCGAGCCGTGCACCGGCTCGTAGAGCGCCTTGCGCTTCTTGGTCTTGGCGTCCGGCGCGCCGAGCGAGGCCGACGGCAGCATGCCGAGCGAACCGGTCAGCATCGCCGCCACATCGGAGAGCATGTCGCCGAACAGATTGTCGGTGACGATGACGTCGAACTGCTTCGGCCAGCGCACCAGCTGCATGCCGCCGGCGTCGGCCAGCATGTGGTCGAGCTTGACGTCGCTGTATTTGGCCTTGTGCGTCTGGCTGACCACCTCGTTCCACAGCACGCCCGACTTCATGACGTTGCGCTTTTCCATGGATGTCACATGGTTGCGACGGGTCCGCGCGAGCTCGAAGGCGACGCCGGAGATGCGCTCGATCTCGAACGTGTCGTAGACCTGGGTGTCGATGCCGCGCTTCTGGCCGTTGCCGAGATCGATGATCTGCTTGGGCTCGCCGAAATAGACGCCGCCGGTGAGCTCACGCACGATCAAGATGTCGAGGCCCTCGACCACTTCCTGCTTGAGCGAGGAGGACGCGGCCAGTGCCGGGTAGCAGATCGCGGGCCTGAGATTGGCGAACAGCTCCATGTCCTTGCGCAGCCGCAACAGGCCGGCCTCGGGGCGCACCTCGTAAGGCACAGCGTCCCATTTCGGCCCGCCGACGGCGCCGAACAGCACGGCATCCGCCGCCATCGCCTTCGCCATGTCGGCGTCGGAGATCGCCGCGCCATGCGCGTCATAGGCGCAGCCGCCGACCAGCCCCTCATCGGTGGCGAAACCGCTACCGAGCTTGTCGTTCATGGCCTTGATCAGCTTCTTCACCTCGGCCATGGCCTCGGGGCCAATGCCGTCGCCGGCGAGCAGGAAGAGATTTTTTGAAGCCATGGAGAACCGTCCGGTGAGAGTTTGGAGAAATCGCGGCTTTTGCTAAACGCCAAGCGGGCCGGGCGCAAGAGGACGACGGGACATTGCAGCGCCGGTCAAGCGTGGCACGGGTTCCTCGCCCCCGCCGGAGTGTACAGACTGGGGAGATGGTGGACAGGCGTTCGGAGACATCGTGGACACTTCCCGATCCTGGGATCGGGAGGGACGGAATGCCGTTTTACGAGGTGTCCGCGATGGATCAGAAGCGAGAGTTCGTGGAGTTTGCCGCGCGCGAGGGGGCGAATGTGCGTGAACTTTGTCGACGGTTCGGGATCAGTCCGACGACCGGCTATAAGTGGCTCGAGCGATACCGGTCAGAAGGGCCGGCGGGACTGGTCGAACGATCGCGTCGCCCGCACTCGAGCCCGCAACGCACCGCTTCGGCAGTTGAGGTAAAGGTGTTGCAGGTACGCGACGAGAGCAACGACGTCTGGGGCGGTCGCAAGATCAGACAGGCGATGAAGAGACACGGTGAGCTCGACATCCCGGCGGCGAGCACGATCACTGCGATCCTGCGTCGTCATGATCGGCTGACGGAGGCGACAGCAGCGCAACATCCGGGACCATGGCAGCGCTTCGAGCGGGAGGCTCCCAACGAGCTGTGGCAGATGGACTTCAAGGGTCACTTCGCCATCCATGGCGGGCGCTGCCATCCGCTCACCACGCTCGACGATCACTCGCGCTTCAACCTGGTGCTATCCGTCTGCGGCGACGAGCAGGGCCGGACGGTACGCCGGGAACTGGAGATTACCTTTCGCCGCTATGGCTTGCCGCTGGCGATGCTGATGGACGGCGGCTCGCCGTGGAGCGATCCCGGCGGCGAGCCCTACACCGGCTTCAGCGTCTGGCTGTTGCGGCTCGGCATCCGCGTGCTGCACGGTCGGCCGCGCCATCCGCAGACCCAAGGCAAGGAAGAACGCTTCCATCGCACGCTCAAGGCCGAGGTGATCAATGGGCGAAGCTTCGGCGATCTCGCCGAGTGCCAGCGAGCCTTCGATCGATGGCGCCCGCGCTACAACTACGAACGACCACACGAAGCACTCGACATGGCCACGCCGGCCGAGCGTTACCGGCCGAGCCCGCGCAGCTTTCCCGACGTCCTGCCCGCGATCGAGTACGCACCGGGCGATCAGGTCCGCAAGGTCGACAGTGATGGCTTCATCAGCTTCAGGAACCGGCCTTGGCGACTCGGCAAGGCATTCCGTGGCGAGCTGGTGGCGCTTCGCCCGACCGTCGAGGATGGTGTCTTCAGCGTGCGCTACTGCTCGCATTGGATTGCCACCCTGAACCTGCGCCAGGGCGAAAGCGGGACCTGTGGACTTGTGGACAACGCTGAGCGTTGCCCACAGGGTCCACAGGCCAAACAACAAAAACAACCCGTCAGTTCATGATGAACAAAAGTGTCCACCATGTCCCCGAACACCCGTCCACCTTGTCTCCAGCACAAACACGGAGGCGGGGGCGAGGAACCCAAGCTACCGATGCGCCAAAATATTCACCAGCCGCCCGAACGGATCGCGCACATAGAAGCGCCGCACGCCCCAGGGCTCGTCGGCCGGGCCGTATTCGGCGGCGAAGCCGGCCTTCTTCATGCCCGCAAGCGCCGCGTCGACATCGTCGACTTCGATCGACAGATCCGGCACCGGCGTGCCCGAACCGCCCTCGGCCATGAAGCTCACCTGCACCTGCATCCGTTCCTCTGAGCCGTAGGTGGCAATCCAGCCTTGATCCATCAGCACGTCAAGCCCGAGCACGTCCTGGTAAAAGCGCTTGGCCGCGGCAATGTCGGGTGTTTCGATATTGGCGACGATGCGCCTGACCTTCACCATGGGCCGATCCTCAGGCCGTGCGCCGCAGCGCCGTCACCTCGATCTCGATCTTCATCTCAGGCTTGTTGAGCTGGCACACGATCATCGTCGCCGCTGGCCGGATGTCGCCGAACGCCTCGCCGAGGATCGGGAAGACCACGTCAACATAGGCCTGATCGGTGATATAGTAGTGCGCCCGCACCACGTCGGCCATGTCGAAGCCGCCATCGGCCAGCGCCTTGCCGATTGTTGCGAGGCAATTGCGCGTCTGCGCCTCGACCGTGTCGGGCATGGTCATGGTGGCATAGTCGTAGCCGGTCGTGCCGGAGACGAAGCACCAGTCGCCCTGCACCACCGCGCGCGAATAGCCCGCGGTTTTCTCGAAGGGGGAGCCGGTGGAGATGAGCTTGCGCATGAGCGGCCTCGCGTTGAGTTTGTCGACCTGAATCTAGCAAAAGGGGCGCGGCTGGTGGTGGGCCAACGGATGCGGAGCATTGTCACGAAGGCAAGCGCCAGCCATGGAGATTAGCGGCAGCCGCCCCTCCCGTCGTCATTCCAGGGCGGAGCAGGGAGCGAAGCGACGCGCGCAGACCCTGGAATCCTGTGTGTTGGTTCTGGTGTATGGTTTGAAGTGGGAAGGAGACCGAGTGAATCCTGGTCGTCCTTTCGGACAGGCCGTGGCATGGCCCGGTCCCTTCCCACCGGTGAACCATCAACCTGAACAGTTGCACGGGGCTGTTCCAAGCAGACCCCGCACCACAGGAAGAGGCGTGGACATGATAGCCCAGAACTATGTCGGCTGCGACATCTCCAAGCAGTGGCTCGACTTTTTTGATGAGACAAGCGGCCGTTGCCGGCGCATCGACAACCAGGCCGATGCGATCGCCGCCTATGTGGCGGGCCTTGACCCCAGTCGCGACTTCGTCGTCATGGAGGCGACGGGCGTCCATGACCGGCTTCTGCGCCATGCGCTGGCCAAGGCCGGCGTGCCGTTCTCGCGGCACAACCCGGCGCACACCCACCACTATGCCAAGTCGACGAGACGACGCGCCAAGACCGATCCTCTCGATGCCAGGATGCTGAGCGACTACGGCCGTCGTTATCAGCCTGAAGCTGAGCCGGCGCCGCGCGAAGAAGGTGAGCAGCTTCAATCGCTTGCCGCTTACCGCGATCAACTGGTCGAGATGCGGGCAAGGCTGAAGAAGCAGCTCGGCGAGGCTTTCGTGGAGATCGTCATCACCAGCCTCAAAGATCTGATCGCCGACTTCGATACCCGCATCAAGGCGCTCGAGGGCCAGATCGCCGAAGTCATTCGTCAAGCCGAGGACACCGCCCGCGATTACACGCTGATGGTTTCCGTGCCCGGCGTCTCCAAGGTCGGCGCATTCTCCTTGCTGGCACTCCTGCCCGAGCTCGGCCAGCGCTCGCCTAAGTCGATTGCAGCACTCGCCGGCCTTGCCCCGTTCGACAACAAGAGCGGCAAGCTCAACCGCAGGAGCCAGATCCAGGGTGGACGATCGCGCGTACGCCGTGCCCTCTACATGGCAGCACTCAGTGCCATTCGAACCTGCGAGCGGTTCAAGTCCTTCTACACCGCACTTGCCGCCCGATCGGGCTCCAAGAAGCTCGCTATCATCGCCGTCGCAAGGAAGCTCCTTGTCGTCCTCAACGCTATCATTCGAGACAAAACCGCATTCGCATGAACACAGTTGCCATGCCGTGACTTGCGAGCGCAGCAGCGGTGCAGACACACGCGCCAACAAGCGCCAATTCTGGACCGCCGCATTCCTCGATCAACGTCACGGAATGGATCCTCGGGTCTGCGCTCCGCTTCGCGTCGCTCCGCCCGTGGATGACGAAGGCAGAGGGCCGTCGCCGTGCCGAATCCCTAGTTCCCCTGCGCGTCGTCATAGGCCTTCTTGATATCGGCCGGCCAGTCCTTCATCGGCGGCCAGGCCTGCGGCTCGCCATTGTCGCCGCGGCGGGCGAAATAGACTTTCTGCTTGGCCGGGTCGACGGCCATGAAACCGTCATTGCCGCCGCAGTCATGCGGCACGCAGCCGGTGGCGTAGAAGGCGCCGGACGTCGTCTTTTCGGTGCCGCCGCCGACCAGCAGGCTGGTCGCCATGTCGGGCATGTCGTCGCCCAGCAGCGCCTGGCCGGCCTTGTAGACGGCCTCGTTGTGGAAGGCGTCGATGATGTTGTCGTATTTCGACGGATCGACATCCTTCCAATCGGTGCCGGGCTCCGGCGTGTAGGTCAGGTTGCCGGAGGTCGTCAGGCCTTCCGTGGGCGACCATTGCAGCGCCGGCTTGGAATCGCCCGGCAAAAGGTAAGGCACGAAATAGATGGCGCTGTCCGAGACGGCGGCCGGCGGGGCGCCGCATTCGTCCTGCTCGACCGTGGTGGTCTGGATCTCGCCGTCCTTCTTCCAGACGATGACCTTGGCCGGGCCGCATTGATTGCCGCCGTCGCCGACATCGACGAGCGCAACGTTCACGTCGCCGATCTTGACGATCTTGTCGAAGAAGACGTCGTAATTGCTGGCAAGCTGCTTGCCGTCATAGGACAGCACCTTCTCGCCGTCCTGCTCCGGCTGGGTGATGGTGAGCTGCCCGCCCTCGAAGGGGATCGGCGCCTGCTTTTCCTCGTCAGAGCCGGCCTGGTCGCTGTCCGCTCCCTGGTGGGCCGCGCCTTGATCGGCAGCCGGCTGGTCGGACGTGGCCGGCGCGGTGGTCTGCGCATTGGCGCCGATCGTGGCGAGAAGGATTGCCACGGAGGCGCTGGCGGCCAGAAGCAAGCGTGTCATGACTGTCCCTCCATTCAGCCGCCACGAGCCCGGCCGCTTGCGGCCGGGTCTATCCGTTCAGTGCTTCAGGCTGCTTAGGCCCAGGGGCGCTGTTCGGCGTTCCTCTTCTCGAAGGAAGCAATGGCCCCGGCCTTCTCCATGGTGAGCCCGATGTCGTCGAGGCCGTTCAGCAGGCAGTGGCGCTTGAAGTCGTCGAGGTCGAATTTGACCACGCCGCCGTCCGGCCCACGGATTTCCTTGGCCTCGAGATCGATCGACAGCGTCGCGTTGGAGCCGCGCGAGGCGTCGTCCATCAGCTTGTCGAGATCTTCCGGGCTGACGGTGATCGGCAGGATGCCGTTCTTGAAGCAGTTGTTGTAGAAGATGTCGGCGAACGAGGTCGAGATCACGCAGCGGATGCCGAAGTCGAGCAGCGCCCAGGGCGCGTGCTCGCGGCTCGAGCCGCAGCCGAAATTGTCGCCGGCGACCAGGATCTGCGCCTTGCGGTAGGCCGGCTTGTTGAGCACGAAATCCGCGTTCTCCGAACCGTCCTCATTGTAGCGCATCTCGGCGAACAGGCCGGTGCCGAGCCCGGTGCGCTTGATCGTCTTGAGATAATCCTTCGGGATGATCATGTCGGTGTCGACATTGACGATCGGCATGGGCGCGGCGACGCCGGTGAGCTTGGTGAATTTATCCATGGTGCCCGTCTTCTTCTGGCTTGCGGGGGAATTTTGCCGGACGGTTTACACAAAGCCGGCGGCAAATGAAAGGCAACTGTTCGTGCGCTGCCCTTGGGCCAATGGCGGGAGGGTGCGCGGACCCAAACTGGAACGCTCTAAAAACGGCTTCGAAATCCTGGCCGGCTGGTGCAGTCTGCGGCCATGGCCGATCCTTCCAAAGTCCTCTACGCCAGCGAACCCGCCCTCGATGTCGCCGAGTTCCGCCGCGTGCTGGTGGACTCCGGCCTCGGCAAGGTGCGGCCCGTCGACGACAAGGCCCGGCTGCGGACGATGCTCGACAACGCCAACCTCGTGCTGACCGCTCGGCTCGACCGGCCGGACAGGCAACTGGTCGGCGTGGCGCGCGGCATGACCGATTTCTCCTGGGTCTGCTACATTTCCGACCTCGCCGTCTCGAAGGCGGCGCAAGGGCTCGGCGTCGGCAAGGGCCTGATGGACGAGGCGCAGCGCCAGCTCGGCCCTTCGGTCGCCATCAGCCTGATCTCGATGCCCGACGCCGTCGGCTTCTACGAGCGCATCGGCATGACGCGCATGACCGACGCCTTCTGGTTTTCCCGCAAGCGCTGACGCCATTCACCGGCAAGTGATCGCCTGGTCCTGTTGTGCGGCTTGACATGCAACCAAATGGTTGCATATTAAACCCATGAGCATGGATGCCATCTTTCGCGCTTTGGCCGACCCGACCCGCCGGCAATTGTTGGACAGTCTCCATGCCCGGAACGGGCAGACGCTGAACGCGCTCTGCGAGCACATGGATATGACGCGCCAGGCGGTGACCAAGCATTTGGCGATCCTCGAGGAGGCGAACCTCGTCACCACCATGCGCCGCGGCCGCGAGAAGGAGCACTACCTCAACCCCGTTCCGATCAACGAGATCGCCGAGCGCTGGATCGGCAAGTTCGAGCGCCATCGGCTCAATGCATTGAGCGACCTGAAGCAACGTCTTGAAAGGGAAGAGCCGTGAGCGAGAACAGCTTCGTCTATGTCACCTACATCCGCACGACGCCTGAAAAACTCTGGCAGGCGCTGACCGATCCCGAATTCAACCGGCAGTTCTTCCTCTGCTCCTACCAGGAGAGCGACTGGAAGGTCGGCTCGAGCTGGAAGCTGATGTTCCCGGACGGCCGCATTGCCGACTCGGGCGAGATCCTCGAGATCGACCCGCCAAAACGCCTGGTCATCAAATGGCGCAACGAATGGATGCCCGAGGTGAAGGAGGACGGCTACACGCGCTGCACCTTCACCATCGAGCCCGACGGCGAATTGATGAAGCTCGCCGTCATCCACGAGGCCGACGGCCCGCACAGGCTGATTGCGAACGTCTCCAAGGGCTGGCCGCTGGTGCTGGCGAGCCTCAAGAGCCTGCTCGAGACCGGCAAGGGTTTCGAGCGCCCGCCATCAAAGGGCTGAAGTATCGTTTCGGATACGAGACAATTTCGCTGGGGGTGCATGCGATGCTGCAACTGTCCTTCCCGCAAGCCATGGCGAACGCCGACACGGTGATGGCCTCGGCCGACCTTCCCGCCGCGCCGGACGAGGTCATCGCGGCGCTGGTGACCAAAGACGTCGAGCGCTGGTGGGGTTCGCCCGAAACCTATCGTATGAGCGGATGGAACGCCGATCTTCGCGTCGGCGGCGCTTGGAGCGTTGTCGTGGAGACGGCCAACGGTCAACGTCTACCCGCCAGCGGCGAGTTTATCGAAATCGAGATGCCGCGCCGCATCGTGACACGGCGCTACGACTGGGACCATCCGGCGCTCCGCCGCAAGGAAACGACAGTGGCTTACCTGTTCGAGCCGATCGGCGGCGGCACGCGGCTGACCATCTGCCATGGCGGTTTCGCCGGCTTCCCGGACGCCGCAGCCGAGCATGCCGAGGGCTGGACGCGCGTTCTTGGCTGGCTGCAGGGGTATTTGGAGGCTTGAATAAGAAACGCCGCGATCCTTCGCGCCCCCCTCTGGCCTGCCGGCCATCTCCCCCACTTGGGGGGAGATTGGCAGCTTGGGCGCCGCTCTCTTCCCTGATACGTTAGTGATTGGCGAAAGCCGGCGTGACATCTGATCTCCCCCCTCGTGGGGGAGATGGCCGGCAGGCCAGAGGGGGGCGCTGTCCCGCCGGCGTCCAAGAGAATCTTCGACGCTAGATCACATTCAGCTCCCGGAACGCCCTTCCCTCCGCCACACGGCTGTACCCGAACGCCGTGCAATCGATGGTGCGATACCCGCCATGCATGACAAGCTCGGCGATCGACTTGCCCACCGCCGGCGCCTGCTGCAGGCCGTGGCCGGAGAAGCCGTTGGCGAACAGGAAGTTCTCGACCTCCGGATGCGGCCCGATCACTCCGTTCTGGTCGAGCGTGTTGTAGTCGTAATGCCCGACCCAGGCGCGCGTCGGCTTGATCGCCTCGAAGGCCGGGATGCGGGTCGCCAAGGTCGGCCAGATCACCTCTTCGAACAGCGGCCAGTTGACGTCGAAATCCTTGGGGTCGGGCGCGACATCGCCTTCCTCCGGCTCGGCGCCGCCGGTGAGATAGACCGAGCCCTCCGGCCGCACATAGATTCCGCTTGGATCGACCAGCAGCGGCATGTCGGCATATTTCTCGCGTGCCTCGAAGACGAAGACGTTGCGCTTGCGCGGCTCGACCGGCAGCTCGAGCCCGGCGAAAGCCGCGACCTTGCCGGCGTTCGGCCCGGCGGCGTTGACCACGATGCCGGCTTCGAGCGTCTCGCCATTGTCGAGGCTGACCCCGGTGACGCGATTGCCGTCGCGCGAAATGCCGGTGGCGGAAGCCGTGATGAAATCGATCCTCTTGTCGCGCAGCGCCTTGCGGAACAGCGTCAGCAGCGCGTGCGCGTCGAACCAGCCCTCGCCGCTGCGGCCAAAGGCGCCTGCGGCGATGTCTTCGACCGACAGCCATGGGAAGCGGCGCGCCAGCTGCCCGGCATCCTCGAGCAGGATATCGGCGCCCTCGGCGACCTGCGTCTCGTGATTGGCCTTGAGGATCGGCAAGCCGGCCTCGCCGGCGAGGATCAGATAGCCGCCCTCGCGAAAGCCGATATCGGCGTCGGCGCCGAACGTCTCCTTCAGCCGCCGGAACAGGTTCAGCGTGAACTGCGACAGGCGGATGTTTTAAGGGATCGAGAATTGCTGGCGGATCG
>NZ_RZTO01001339.1:0-879 GCF_003997225.1 Mesorhizobium sp. M2C.T.Ca.TU.002.02.1.1 | reverse complement strand
TCTCCGTCGTCGGCATCGCGCTGTCCTCGATCCCGGTGCTGATGACGGCGCTCTTGATGTTCGGCATCATCTCGGCGCTGTTCGGACCGATCAAATACGGCATCCTGCCCGATCATCTCGAGCGCAAGGAACTGCCCAAGGCCAATGCCTGGATCGAGTCGGCCACCTTCGCGGCGATCCTCGGCGGCACCATCGCCGGGGGCGTCGTTTCCGCCGACGGCATCGGCGTCGCGGTGTTCGGGCCGATCATGATGGCGCCGGCCGTCGGCTGCTGGCTAGCCAGCCGCTACATCCCTGCCACCGGTTCGGCGGCACCCAACCTTACCATCGACAAGAACATCTTCCGCTCGACCTGGCGGCAGGTCGCCGAACTGCGCACCGACATGCGCATCTGGCGCGCCGGCCTGATGACCTCGTGGTTCTGGCTGGTCGGGGCGATCGTGCTTTCGATCCTGCCGGCGATGATCAAGGACTCGCTCGGTGGCAACGAGATCGCGGTCACCGCCTATCTCGCGGTGTTCGCCGTCTCGATCGCCATCGGCTCGGCCATCGCCGCCTGGATGTCGCAGGGCCGCATGGTGCTTTTGCCCGCGCCGGTCGGCACCGCACTGATGGCGCTGTTCGGTCTGCATCTGGCCTGGACCATCTGGAGCATGCAGCCTTCGCCGAAGGCCGAGACGCTTGCCGCCTTCTTCGCCGGCCCGAACACCATCCGTGTCGCCATCGACCTCGCCTGTATGGCCATTGCCGCCGCCTTCCTGGTGGTGCCGACCTTCGCCGCCGTGCAGGCCTGGTCGCCGGAGGCGCGCCGCGCCCGCGTCGTTGCGGCGGTGAGCATCGTCAATGCCGGCTTCATGACCGTCGGCGGCGCCCTCGTAG
>NZ_RZTO01001338.1:0-880 GCF_003997225.1 Mesorhizobium sp. M2C.T.Ca.TU.002.02.1.1 | reverse complement strand
AGCTATCGCGAGCACCTCGCGCCTGGGCAAAGCCCTGCCGGGCGCGTGGCCCGGCAGGGGATTTCAGGCTTCACGCAATTCCAGGAAAAGTGCGCAGCGGTTTTCCGTTCGGAATTGTCAAAAGAACCTAGAGCCCGTCGTCCTTCAGGATCTTGGCGGCGTTGTCCTTGGTGACCTTCTCCGTCGGCAGCGTGATGGTCTTTTCGACCTTCTCGCCGTTCAGGAACTTGATCGCCTGGCGCAGGCCCTCGGCCCCCGGCGTGACATAGGTGAAGGTCGCCGTCAGTTCGCCCTTGTTCACCATCTGCACGCCTTCGTTGGGCAGGCCGTCGATGCCGATGAACTTGATGCCCTTCTCGCGCCCGACGTCCTTGGCCGCGAGATAGGCGCCGTAGGCCATCGGATCGTTGTGGCCGTAGACGAGGTCGATCTTCTCGTTGGTCTTCAGCGCGTTGGCCATGATGTTGTAGGCCTGGTCCTGCTTCCAGTCGCCCGACTGCTGGTCGAGCAGGTACTTGATGCCCGGCTCCTTGTCGGTGAATTCATGGAAGCCGTCATGGCGGTCATGCGCCGGCTGCGTGCCCATGCCGCCCCAGATCTCGACGACGTTGCCGGCTGCCTTGCCCTTGCCGCCGAGGAGCTCGACGGCATATTCGCCCGCCGCCCGGCCGATCAGCTTGTTGTCGCCGCCGACGAACTGCGTATAGTCCTTGGTGTCGACGTTGCGGTCGAGCACGAAAACCGGGATCTTGGCATCGATCGCCTGCTGCACCACGCCGGTGAGGCCGGCCGATTCCTTCGGCGACACCAGCAGCGCGTCGACCTCCTGGCGGATCAGGTTCTCGACATCGGCGACCTGCTTTTCGGTCTTGTCCTCGCC
>NZ_RZTO01001337.1:0-885 GCF_003997225.1 Mesorhizobium sp. M2C.T.Ca.TU.002.02.1.1 | reverse complement strand
ATGCGCGCGTGCGCACGCACTCGCTGGTCCATGACGGCCCGGTGCCGTTCTCGGCGGTCGAGATGTTTCTCGATCTCCTGCGCTCGACGCATGGCGAGAAGCTCCTGCGCATGAAAGGCGTCATCGAGCTTGCCGAGGATCCGTCGCGGCCGCTGGTCATTCACGGCGTGCAGAAGATCCTGCATCCGCCGGCGAGGCTGCCGGCCTGGCCCGACGGCCAGCGCGGCACCAGGCTGGTGCTGATCACGCTCGACATGCCGCAGGACTATATCCGGCGGCTGTTTGCCGCCTTCACCAACAAGCCGTCGATCGACACGCCGGACCGGGCCGCGCTCGAAGCCAATCCGCTGGCGATCGCAGGGTTATAGGCCGAGAACGACGTCGGCTCAGGCGGCGTTGCCGCGTTCGACCAGGAAGCGGTGGCCGCCGGTGACCGCGGTCGTTTCGATCAATTGGTGACCGGCATCGGCGCAGAAGGCCGGGATATCGATGACCGCCAGCGGATCGGTGGTTTCCAGCCAAAGCCGGCTGCCCGGCCGCATCGCCGCCAGCCGCTTGCGCGCCTTCAGCACCGGCAGCGGGCAGTTCAGTCCCTTGAGATCGTAGGTGGCGGGCGGCCTTGCCTTTTGTCGATGCATGTCGTTATGCACGAAGTCTCAGCCGCCGAACATGCCGAGCAGCTTCTTCTTCAGCTTCGACACGGTGCCCTGGTCGGCATCGGCCGCCTGCTGCGTTTCCTGCGCGGGCGCTGCCTCGACGCCGGCGGTGACGACCGGCTGCTGCGCCGCCTGCTTGGCGGCTTCCTTCTCGGCCAGGGCCTGCGCCTTTGCCTGCTCCTTGGCGGCCTTGGCCGCCTCGATCGCGGCCAGGCGCTGCTCTTCGGCC
>NZ_RZTO01001336.1:0-888 GCF_003997225.1 Mesorhizobium sp. M2C.T.Ca.TU.002.02.1.1 | reverse complement strand
GTCGAGGAAGGTCTCGTGGCGCAGCGCCACTTCCCGCGTCGGCGGCTCATAGCCGGTCGCGCACATGACATGGTTGGCGATCGCCTTGACGAAGAGGTCGTTCCAGGACGGATCGTTGTCGGCGGCCGCGGTCCGGTCGTTGATCCTGAACAGGACCTCCGCCTCGGCCTTGCTGATGGCGATGTTGCCGTCGCCGCCATAGGCGTAAAGGATGCGGCGCAAGAGATCGACCTCGGCCTTGGCGATATGGCCGGGAACCAGGCTGCCGCCATGCATCATCGGCCCCTTGCCGTCGATCACCGCATGCGCGACCTGTTCCAGCGCATAGGCCGAGAGCTGGTCGGGTGAGGATTTCGCTTCCTCCAGCACATGCACCAGCAACTCGAGCTCGGTGCGGCTGTCGACCATGCCGTCGCGCGAGACGGTGCGGACCAGCCAGTCGGCATTCTGCTCGGAGATATAGCCTTCCGGCTTTTCCTGGTGGACGATGTAGTCGGTCACGGCCTCGACGAAGAACGGCGCCCATTCGCCGCATTTGTCGCGCGCCGTCTGGTCGAGCGCGAACAGCGTCTCCGCTTCGCCCCGCGTCACGACGCCGTCGGCGAAAACCTCGCGCCGCAGCATCGTCACGTCCTCGGACGTGATCTTGTTCTTCGAGGTCAGCCCCGCCACCGGAGCGCTCATGATCAATTCGCCCATTTGCCGTCCCTGCCCGTCGCCCGTTGCCGGCGAACTGATGCGTCGTTTGGGCAGGCATATCAGAAGTATCTTGAGAAACCGGCAAATGGCGTGGTTAGCGAAGACTTGTCGGCAACATGTCGCTGGGAGGTGACAAGGTGTCGCCGACGGGCTATGGATGGCGCGTCGGGGCCTCAGGCGACTGAGTCC
>NZ_RZTO01001335.1:0-890 GCF_003997225.1 Mesorhizobium sp. M2C.T.Ca.TU.002.02.1.1 | reverse complement strand
GCGCTACTATGACCAGGTGGTGCCGATCCCCGGTCCCGAAGGCATCAAATGGGCGAAAGCGCTGGCGCAGCAGGAAGGCATCTTCACCGGCATCTCCGGCGGCGCCACCTTCGCCGTCGCGCGGCAGATCGCGGGCACCGCGCCGGCCGGCTCGGTCATCCTGTGCATGCTGCCCGACACCGGTGAGCGCTACATGTCGACGCCGCTTTTCGACGGCGTCGAAGCCGAGATGGACGCCGAGGAAACAGCGCTGTCGCGCTCGACGCCAAGTTGTCAGTTCGAAGCCTGAGGACAGACACCGCGACGCCGCCTTCAAAGGGCGGCGTCGCCATTCTTGCACATGATCACCCACATGCCGGCGGGAGAGATACGGATGGACAGCTTTCAGGAAACGGCGACCACGGACGAAACGCTCGATCCGCCGGACTGGACCGAGATGGGAGCGCTCTCGCACCAGGTCCTCGACGATGCCATCGCCTATCTCAAGGATGTCCGCGAACGTCCTGTTTGGCGAGAGATGCCGGCCGAGGTGCGCTCATTCTTCTCGGCGCCGTTGCCGCGGTCGCCGGCGCCGGTGGCCGACGTCTATGACGATGTGGCCCGCAACGTCATGCCTTATCCGATGGGCAACATCCATCCGCGTTTCTGGTCCTGGTATATGGGGGCCAGCAACTTCACCGGCGCGCTTGGCGACTTCCTGGCCGCGATCCAGGGTTCCAATCTCGGCGGCGGCAATCATGCCGCGGCATTGGTGGACAGCCAGGTCGTCAACTGGATGAAGGAGATGGTGGGTTTCCCTGCCTCGGCCGGCGGCACGCTGGTCAGCGGCGGCTCGATGGCCAACATCATCGGCCTGACCGTGGCGCGCAACGTCAAGGCGGGCGTCGACG
>NZ_RZTO01001334.1:0-897 GCF_003997225.1 Mesorhizobium sp. M2C.T.Ca.TU.002.02.1.1 | reverse complement strand
ACCCAGCCATCAGCTCGATCTGCGGCGTGCCAAGCTCGAACCGCTCGGGCAGGACGTTCGAAGAGCAGCGGCATTTGTAGGGCTTGAGCGTGTCGATAACGTCGCGGCGGCCCCACAATATGCCCATATGCGGCCCGAAGAATTTATAGGCCGAGCAGATGAGGAAGTCGCAGCCGAGTTCCTGCACGTCGATCAGCCCGTGCGGCGCGAACTGCACGGCATCGACATAGACCAGCGCGCCGGCCTGTTTAGCTGCCGCCGTCAGCGCCTTCACCCGGTTGATCGAGCCGGTGAGGTTCGAGGCATAGTTCAGCGCGACGAGGCGCGTCTTGTCCGAAAGCAGCGCCTTGAGCGCTGTCTCCTCCACCTGCCAGCTCCGCTCGTCGAACGGCAGGAAGCGCACGACAAGGCCGATATCCTCGGCGAGCTGCAACCAGGGCGAGACATTGCCTTCATGGTCCATGCGCGTGACGATGATTTCATCGCCGGGATTCATCGGCCGGCCGAGCGTGCGCGACATGTGATAGGTCAGCGTCGTCATGTTGGCGCCGATGACGATCTCCTCGACGCTCGATGCGTTCAGGAAATCGGCCATCGCCGCATGCGCGTCGTCGACCACTTTTTGGGCCGCGACCGTCGTCTCGAAGAACCCGCCCAGATTGGCGTTGGTCGAGAGCAGGCAGCGCGACACCGCGTCGGCCACCGCCAGCGGCACCTGCGTGCCGGCGGGATTGTCGAGATAGATGCGCCGCCGCCCGTCATCGGTCAGCGAAAGCGCCGGAAACTTGCCGCGCACGGCCTCGATCGGAAAATCTGCCATCGTCTCCACCCCCTCTGTTTTTCGACGATTCCCGCTCAAGGGCACGGATTGCCAACACGCTGGTGGATGGCGTCGAC
>NZ_RZTO01001333.1:0-898 GCF_003997225.1 Mesorhizobium sp. M2C.T.Ca.TU.002.02.1.1 | reverse complement strand
GATTAAGGCTACACGGCAGCGCTGTAAACGGCCAAGCGATCAAGCCCGGTCCGGCTCGCCGACGAGCGCGGCAATTTCCCGCACGGTGGCCCAGCGCATCAAGCCCTCCGTGCCGGAGAACGGCCATGTCTCCAACGGGGGAGCGCTGCTGCCCTTGCGGCGCAGAAGCGCCGAGAGGAAAGCCGTGAGTTCCAGGCGCTGCGCGCGAACCTTTTCCAGCGTCCTGCCGCGAACCTCCTCGCGCGGAATGGCGCGATCGCGAAGCCGGTCGACGGCGCGACGAATGGCCGTCGGCTCAGGCTCGACGATCAGGCAATAGTCGGGATCGAAATAGACGTCGCGCCCGCCGAGGCTCGGCGTCGAGACGATCGGCAGCCCGGCCATCAGATACTCCATGCTGGAATACATCGCCCCTTCGACGGCGGACAGGCACAGCCCCACCGCAGCCTGGTTGTAGACATGGTTGACCTCGGCGGAGGTCAATCTGCCGGGTAGGCCGTCGACAAGCGGATTGGCGATCCGGTGACGTGGCGATTGCGCCTGGAGGCGGCGAATGAAGGCGCGCGCGGCCGGCGGCGTCAATTCGCCGATCGAATAGGTGACGTGAACCAGCCGGTCGATCTCGAAAGCGAGATAATGGCGTTTCATCGGCGAGATGCGGCCGTTGTAGACGGCATCGAACTCGACCGGCACGTCCGGCAACGGCCGGAAGACGTCTTCCGATATCATCAGATTGTGATTGGAGAACATGGCATTGCCGCCGGCCGCGGCGATGAGACGACGCTCTTCCTCGTTGTTGCAGAGGAAGATGACCTCATGCAGAGGAAAACGCCTGGCGTACCAGGCAAGGTCGCGGCCCATCTGGGCGACGACGGCCGGCCTCTCCATCGTCCACATC
>NZ_RZTO01001332.1:0-831 GCF_003997225.1 Mesorhizobium sp. M2C.T.Ca.TU.002.02.1.1 | reverse complement strand
GCTGAGTTAGACGCTTATTCCTTCAGGATCTTGCCCTCGATCGCCCTGCCCCAGTCGAGCAGCGGCTTGGCGCGCAAGGTGAAATCGACGAGCTCGTCGACCAGATCAGCCGTATGGATTCCCGCGGGATCGATAACATGCTGGACGACAAAATGCCGGTTGCGGATGGCGGCGACAAGGTCGGGATCGCTGATTTCCTCGAAGCCGCGTGGCGTACGCTTCATACGGCCTTCGGTCTCGAGTTCAAGCCGGTTCTTCTTCAACGCCGCCACCAGGCCGCGAAAATTGTCCGGCTTTGTCGCGATGGCTTTGCGCATCGCCAGCAGCAGCGCCGGTTCCGGCTGCCACCAGGCAATGTCGGCAAAACAGCGCTCAAGCCCGATATGCACGTAGAACACACCCTGCTCCATCTTGGTGCCGTCGGGCGACAGGATGGCCGACAAATGCCTGTTGTAGGGCCGCTTGTCTTTGGCGAAGCGCACGTCGCGATTGATGCGGAACAGCGACTTCTTGCGATCACCGCGCAGGCCGAGCCCGGCCTCTTGGAAGCGTTCGGTCAGCGTGTCCACGAGATCACTGAGCGGATCGCGCAATTCCTGTTCGAACAGGTCACGGTTCTCCAAAAACCACTCTCGGCTCTGGTGGAAATCCAGCGCCTTCAGGAACGGAATGGCTTTCGGGCCGAAACCCTTGAATGCGCCTTCCATCACGCCTTGCCGATCCGTACCAGCCAGCCATCCTCGTCGATCACCTCGATGCCGAGTTCGCTGGCGAGCTTGAGCTTGGAGCCGGCACCCGGCCCGGCGACCACCAGATCCGTCTTTGCCGAAA
>NZ_RZTO01001331.1:0-910 GCF_003997225.1 Mesorhizobium sp. M2C.T.Ca.TU.002.02.1.1 | reverse complement strand
GTAGGTGCAGGCGGCGATCAACGCATCGGGCAATCTTCTGCCGGCCGACCTGCCGGCGCCGCCGATCTACGCTAAGGTCAATCCGGCCGATGCGCCGATCCTGACCTTGGCGATCACCTCCAAGACGCTGCCGCTGACACAAGTCGAGAATTATGCCGAGACACGGCTGGCGCAGAAGATATCGCAGCTTCCCGGCGTCGGCCTGGTCTCGATCAGTGGCGGCGAGCGGCCGGCCGTGCGCGTGCAGGTGAAGCTCAAGGCGCTGGCCGCCATGGGCCTCAACATCGACGATCTGCGCACCACGATCGGCACGCTCAACGTCAACACGCCGAAGGGCAGCTTCGACGGGCCGGCGCGCTCCTACACCATCAACGCCAACGACCAGGTCGCCGATCCCAAGACCTATGCCGACATGGTCATCGCCTATCGCAACGGCGCGCCGGTCAGGCTGGGCGAGGTGGCGGACATCGTCGAAGGGCCGGAGAACTCCAGGCTGGGCGCCTGGGAAAACCGCACGCCGGCGATCATCCTCAACATCCAGCGCCAGCCGGGCGCCAACGTCATCCGCGTCGTCGACGGCGTGAAGGCGCTGCTGCCGCAACTGCGCGCCGGCCTGCCGGCTGCGCTCGACGTCGAGCCGCTGACCGACCGCACCACCACCATTCGCGCCTCGGTCGATGACGTCGAGTTCGAGCTGGCGATGGCCGCGCTTCTGGTCGTGCTCGTCACCTTCCTGTTCCTGCGCAACATCCCTGCGACGATCATCCCGAGCCTGTCGGTGCCGCTGTCGCTCGTCGGCACCTTCGCGGTCATGTATCTGTGGAGCTTCAGCCTCGACAATCTGTCCTTGATGGCGCTCACAATCGCGTCCGGCTTCGTCATCGACGACGCCATCGTCATGATCGAGAAC
>NZ_RZTO01001330.1:0-923 GCF_003997225.1 Mesorhizobium sp. M2C.T.Ca.TU.002.02.1.1 | reverse complement strand
GTCGATGCCGGGCGCCAGCGGGCTCTCCGGCCTGATTGCGCTGCGCGGCATCCATCCGGCGGTGCCGCTTGTGGTGGTCTCGGCACATGACGATCCCGTCACCATCCGCCGCGCGCTCGATCTCGGCGCTTCCGGCTTCATCTCCAAATCGGCCAGCATGGAAGACATCCGCGCCGCCGTGCAAGCGGTGCTTGCCGGCGATATCGCGGCTCCCGCCGGCATCGAGCTCGGCGTCGAGCGCGACCCGGAGATCTCCGATCTGATCAAGCGCCTGCAGGCGCTGACGCCGCAGCAGACGCGGGTGCTCGGCATGCTGGCGGAGGGCCTGCTCAACAAGCAGATCGCCTATGAGCTCGGCGTGTCCGAGGCCACCATCAAGGCGCATGTCTCGGCCATCCTGCAGAAGCTCGGCGTCGACAGCCGCACCCAGGCGGTCATCCAGCTCTCCAAGATCGGCAATGACCCGCTGCAGCCGGTGGGCTGATCGCTCCGGTTCAGTCCAGGCGCTGAGCCGCCTCCTGCCGCGCCGGTCGCGCCTTGAAGACGGCAAAGCCGATCGCCGCCATGATCCATACGCCGATGCCGCCATAAAGCATCACCCAGCCAAAGCCGTTCGCCAGCGCGTCATGCGCGACTTTGTCCGGTAGCCCCGGCGCCGGATTGCCGGCCGCGATCGCCTCGGCGAGCTGGTAGAGCCTTGCACCATCGAGATCGGGCAGCGCGGCGATGAGATGCGCGAGCACACCGCTCGCCAGGATGAAGCCCATCACCGCGATGTTCACGGCAAGCGAGATCATGCGCGCGCTCATGTCGATGCCGGACGCCATCCCGGCACGGTTGCGCGAAAGCGAGCCGGTGCTCGTGTTGGTGACCGGCGTGTTGGTGATGCCGAGGCCGGCGCCAGCGATCAGACTGCCCGGCAG
>NZ_RZTO01000132.1:0-10428 GCF_003997225.1 Mesorhizobium sp. M2C.T.Ca.TU.002.02.1.1 | reverse complement strand
GTCCTCGGGCATCCAGACGCGCGCCGACAGCCGGCAGCCGTCTGGCATGACGATGCCTATATCGGGAAATTCGACGACTTTTCGGGGGAATTCGGTGACGGTTTTCATGGGGCGCATAACGCTCCGTGGCGCAGCGACTTTCAATCGCCATTCGCGACTGGAGCATCAAAAAATGCGACCTTGGCCGCTGAGGAGCCTTCTCCCGATGGTCGGCTTCTTCTTGCATCTCTCGTTTAATTTTTGTATTACGTTTATTCACGTAGCCCGACGCTGACACACTGGATGATATCGCCTGAGAATCGTTTGGGATGAGCCGAAACGAGTGACGAACCTCGAAAACCGGGGTCTCGATTTCGCCGATCTCGATGTCGAGTTCTTTGCCACTTCAATCGTCCTCCCGGCCAAGGTCGGTCGGCTCAAGGCGGTTGGAGAATTTGGGGAGATCATTCTCGCCGTGATCTTCAAGCCACTTGGTTCCGAGGCGATCTCGGTGATCTCGATGCGTCACGCCAGCCGAAAGGAAAGGTCCGTGTATGAGCAGCACTAAGTCACGAATCCGTCCGCTTACCGATGCCGAGGAAGCCGAAATTCAAAGGCAGATTGCTGCCGATCCCGAGGACGCGGAGGCAACTGACGAACAGTTGGCGCAAGCCAAGCCCTTCGCGGAAGCACTCCCGGAGCTTTTCGAGAGTATAAGGCGTTCCCGTGGCCGGCCGGCCTTGGAGAAACCAAAGCAAGTCGTTTCCATCCGCCTGGACCAGGATGTCGTCAGGAAATTCAAGGCGACCGGCAAAGGCTGGCAGGCAAGGATAAATGAAGTGCTGAAAAACGCGAAGGTAAGATAGGCAATCCGCGTCAGTTCAACGGAATGTCGTTCTCGGCCTTGCTTGCCTGATAGGCGCCTGACAGCTCGTCATAGCGCGCCGCGATCCTGCCGATCCGCGCTTCCAGCCGGTCGCGCTCGGCTTCGGGCAGCGCCCGCACCAGCCTGCGGATGGAAAAACTCTTCCAATAGGCGTTCTCGGCATTGTAGCCGCCGGGATCCAGGGTGAAGACCTCTTTCAGGATTTTCAGATCGTGCGGGATAGCAAAACTGTCGCGCGAATCCTCATGACTGAACAGGTAGTAGAAATTGTCGAAGCCGGTCCAGGTTATCGCCGACAGGCAGAGCGAGCAGGGCTCGTGCGTGGCGATGAACAGCGCATCCCTGGTGTCGACGCGCTCGGCCTTGGGCATCTCGTAGAAACGCTTCAGGCAATGCACCTCGCCGTGCCAGAGCGGATTTTCGATCTCGTTGTTGGTTTCGGCCAGCACCAGCGAGCGGTCGTCTTTCCTCAGGATCGCGGCGCCGAACAGCTTGTTGCCATGGGCGACGCCTTCAGCCGTCTTCGGCACGATGTCATGCTCGATCACGTCGAGCAGGCGGTCGATCAGCGAAACGTCGGTCATGTCAATCGCAAGCTTTCAGGGGAGGTGGATCTCGTAGGGGTGCGAGAAATAGAACTCTTCGAGATTGGAGCCGTCGCCGCCGCGGTCGACGATGAGGAAATCCTGCTCCTCGCCGATCGGCGTCAGCACGCCGTGCCACAGGTTCCGGCGGTAGTTGATGCCTTGTCCGGGGCCGGCGAGAAAGGCATGCGGCTCTCCGGGGCCGTCCTTGGTGTCATGGCAGACGACCACCAGGAACGGCCGCGGTGACAGCGGGATGAAGGCCTGGCTGCCGAGCGGATGGCGCTCGACCATGGCGAGCTTCAGCGGCATCTCATAGGGCGTGCCGCGCACCATGGAGATCAGCACGCGCGCGTTCGGGCCTGTAGCCTCGGCGGTGGCGAGGTCGTGATAGCGCATCGCCCGGCCAGCGTTGATCGGGTAGCGGTTGTCGCCGCCCATGTCGATGACGTCGCCGAAGGGCGCGAAATTCTCGCGGGTCAGCGGCTTGGCGACAATGCGGCTCACCGCGCCTTGCCCCCGAGATAACCGCCAAGCCTGGCGTGCCGGTTGACGTCCTTGTAGAGCAGGTAGCGGAAATTGCCGGGGCCGCCGGCATAGCAGGCCTGCGGGCAGAAGGCGCGCAGCCACATGAAGTCGCCGGCCTCGACCTCGACCCAGTCCTGGTTGAGGCGGTAGACCGCCTTGCCTTCCAGCACATAGAGCCCGTGCTCCATGACATGGGTTTCGGCGAAGGGGATGACCGCGCCAGGCTTCAGCGTGACGATGGTGACATGCATGTCGTGGCGCATGTCGGCTGGGTCGACGAAGCGGGTCGTTGCCCAGCGCCCTTCCGTGCCCGGCATCGGGCTCGGCGCCACCTCCTGGTCGCTCGCGAAGAAGGCTTCCGGCACGTCGAGGCCATCGACAGCCTCATAGGCCTTGCGGATCCAGTGGAAACGGGCAGCGCTGCCGCTCTCGTTATGCACCGTCCAGCCGCTGGACGGCGGCAGGAAGGCGAAGCCGCCGGGGGCAAGCACATGCTTCTTGCCGGCAAGCGAAACCGTGAGCTCGCCCTCGACGACGAACAGCACGCCCTCGGCGCCGGCATCCAGTTCCGGCCGGTCGCTGCCGCCGCCGGGCAGGACCTCGACGATATATTGCGAAAAGGTCTCGGCGAAGCCCGAGAGCGGCCTTGCGATGATCCAGGCCCTGGTCTTGTCCCAGAAGGGCAGCGGGCTGGTGACGATGTCCTGCATCACGCCCTTGGGGATGACCGCATAGGCCTCGGTGAAGACGGCCCTGCCGGTCAAGAGCTCGTTCTGGCCGGAATGGCCGCCCTGCGGCGCGTAGTAGGTTCGCTCGGCGGTCTTGATCATATCCATGGGGTCCTGACCCTCAGAGCAATTCCAGGAAGAGTAAGCGGTTTTCCGTCGGGAATTGCGTCAACAAAAAACAACAAACATTAGAGTGGGAGCATGTCTTTCAGGCGAAGCAGTGCGATGCGCTCGACCTGTTTGCAGGCGGTTTCCAACTCGGTGGAGCGGCTGTTGCCGATCCGCGCCTCGAACTCCGCCAGGATTTCGTCCTTGGTCTTGCCCTTCACCGCGATGATGAAGGGGAAGCCGAAGGTGGTGACGTAGGCGGCGTTGAGTTTCGAGAACAGCTCGCGCTCCTTGTCGGTCAGCGCGTCGAGCCCGGCGGAGGCCTGCTCCCTGGCCGATTCCGGCGTCAGCCGCCTGGCCGCCGCCAGCTTGCCGGCAAGGTCCGGGTGAGCATTGAGCACGGAAAGCCGTTCGGCCTCGCTCGCCGCGCGGAAGACGCGGCAGAGCGCGTTGTGCAGGCCGCCGGCGCTGTCATGCGCAGGTCCGAGTTCCAACTCGTAGGCGCGCTCGGCGATCCAGGGCGAATGCTCGAAAACGCTGCCGAAGGCATGCACGAATTCCTCGAATCCCATCCGCGACGGGCGCAGCGCCGGCGCCTCGTAGGGGTGCGTTTCGCGCCAGTGCTTGGCGATGTCGATGCGCCGCGTCAGCCAGACCCTGTCGTGCGACTTCACATAGTCGATGAAGCGCTTCAGCGCCGCTACCCGTCCGGGGCGGCCGACCAGCCGGCAGTGCAGGCCGATATTCATCATGCGCGGCCTGCCCGCTTTGCCCTCGGCATAGAGCGTGTCGAAACTGTCCTTCAGATAAGCGAAGAACTGGTCACCGGAGTTGAAGCCCTGCGGCGTCGCGAAGCGCATGTCGTTGGCGTCGAGCGTGTAGGGGATGATGAGCTGCGGCTTCTCCAGTCCGTCGCGGTCGAACCAGTAGGGCAGCTCGTCGTCATAGGTGTCGGAGACGTAGTCGAAGCCGCCCTCCTCGGCGACGAGCCGCACCGTGTTGACCGAGGTGCGGCCGGTGTACCAGCCGGTCGGCCGCGCGCCGGTCACTTCGTAATGCAGCCGGATCGTCTCTTCGAGATCGCGCCGCTCGTCCTCCGCGTCATGGTCGCGATAGTCGATCCATTTCAGCCCGTGCGAGGCGATCTCCCAGCCAGCCTCCTGCATCGCCGTGACCTGATCGGGCGAGCGGGCGAGCGCGGTGGCGACGCCGTAGCAGGTCACCGGCACCTTGGCTTCCGTGAACAGCCGGTAGAGCCGCCAGAAGCCGGCCCGGGCGCCGTATTCATAGATCGATTCCATGTTCCAGTGGCGCTGGCCGACCCAGGGCGCCGCACCGACGATCTCGGACAGGAAGGCTTCGGAAGCCTTGTCGCCATGCAGCACGCAATTCTCGCCGCCTTCCTCGTAGTTGACGACGAACTGCACCGCGACATGCGCGCCGCCGGGCCATTTCGGATCCGGTGGATTGGCCCCGTAACCGCGCATGTCCCGATCGTAACGCATGGCTGCTCCTGCCCTTGTTGCACTGAAGATATCGAAAGGAGTGCTGCAGCATTCCCCCGAAAATTTTTGAAAGTGCTTTTTGCCGCACTCCGCTCGACCGGGGCTTATGCATCGCCTTTAATTGGCGCACAATTGACCTGAAACTGTACCGGCCAATCGGTCGTGCTGGAAATGGGAGGCCGCCAGTGGCAGAGACGTCGAAAGCCGATGGCGGGCGCCTGACGACCCATGTGCTCGACACGGCGACCGGCCGGCCGGCAA
Organism: Mesorhizobium sp. M2C.T.Ca.TU.002.02.1.1; assembly: GCF_003997225.1. NCBI lineage: Bacteria > Pseudomonadati > Pseudomonadota > Alphaproteobacteria > Hyphomicrobiales > Phyllobacteriaceae > Mesorhizobium > Mesorhizobium sp. M2C.T.Ca.TU.002.02.1.1. The sequence continues at coordinate 5,849 of NZ_RZTO01000132.1, read as the reverse complement.
AGGGCCTGTCGATCGGGCTTTTCCGCATCGAGGGCCAGCACCGCGCGCATCTCAAGACCGTCGCCACCAACGACGACGGCCGCTGCGATGCGCCGCTGCTTGCCGGCGCCGAGTTTCGCATTGGCGAATATGAGCTGGTCTTCGCCGCCGGCGACTATCTGCGCGGCCAGGGCATCAAATTGCCTGAGCCAGCTTTCCTCGACATCGTGCCGATCCGCTTCGGCATGGCGGAAACGCGGCACTACCACGTCCCGCTCTTGATTTCGCCCTATGGTTACTCGACCTATCGGGGGAGCTGACACATGGCAGAGATCCGCAACGAGATACGCTTCATCCTGAACGGCAGCGACGTGGCGCTGAGAGACGTCGCGCCCGATGCGACCCTGCTCGACTGGCTGCGGCTCGACCGCTCGCTGCGCGGCACCAAGGAAGGCTGTGCCGAGGGCGACTGCGGCGCCTGCACGGTGCTGGTTGGCAAGCTCTCGGCCGAAGGCCTGGTCTATGAAAGCGTCAATGCCTGCATCCGCTTCATGGGCTCGCTCGACGGCACCCATGTCGTGACCGTGGAGCACCTGCGGGGCAACGGCGAAAAACTGCATCCGGTGCAGCAGGCGATGGTCGATTTCCACGGCTCGCAATGCGGTTTCTGCACACCGGGCTTCGTCATGTCGCTCTATGGGCTCTGGATGAAGGCGCCCGATCCGTCCAACGCGGCGATCGAAAAGGCGCTGCAGGGCAATCTCTGCCGTTGCACCGGCTATGAGGCGATCATGCGTGCCGCGCATGCCATTTCGAGCTACGGCAAGGCGGCCAAGGACCCGCTGGCGGTGGAGCGCAAGGACATCACGGCGCGGCTGAAGACCCTGCGCGATGGCGCCAGGGTCGAGATCGGCTCTGGCAAGCAGCGGCTGATCGTGCCGGCCAATGTCGACGATTTCGCCGCCGTGCTCGAAAAGGAGCCGGGCGCCACCATCGTTGCCGGCTCCACTGATGTCGGCCTGTGGGTCACCAAGCATATGCGCGACATCTCGCCGGCGATCTTCATCGGCGGTCTCGAGGACCTGCGCGCCATATCGGAAAAGAACGGCGTCATCACCATCGGCGCCGGCGTCACCTACAGCGAGGCCTTCGACACGCTGTCGAAGCGCATCCCGGCGCTGGGACCGCTGGTCGACCGAATCGGCGGCGAGCAGGTGCGCAACATGGGCACGATCGGCGGCAACATCGCCAACGGCTCGCCAATCGGCGACACGCCGCCTCCGCTGATCGCGCTCGGCGCTGAGCTCACGCTGCGCAAGGGTGTCGCGCGCCGCACGATCCCGCTCGAAACCTTCTTCATTGCCTATGGCAAGCAGGACCGTCAGCCCGGCGAATTCGTCGAGGCGGTGCGCGTCCCGGCGCCGGCGAAGGACACGAGATTTGCCGTCTACAAGGTCACCAAGCGCCGCGACGAGGACATCACCGCGACGCTCGGCGCGTTCTGTTTGACCTTGGCCAAGGATGGCACGGTGGCCGATATCCGCATCGCCTATGGCGGCATGGCGGCGACGCCGAAGCGCGCCACGGCGGTCGAGAAGGCGCTTGTCGGCAAGGTCTGGAACGAAGCGACGGTGGAGGCCGCGATGGCCGAATATGCCAAGGATTTCACACCGCTGACCGATATGCGGGCGACCGCCGAATACCGGGCGCTGGCGGCGAAGAACCTCTTGCTGCGCTTTTATATCGAGACGACCGGAACGAAGGCGCCGTTCCAGGTCTCACGCGACGAGGCGGCCTGATGAACAAACATGCCACTCCGAACCTGAAGGCGGAAAAGATCGTCGGCGGCGTCGCCACCGACCAGCGGCATGATTCCGCGCACAAGCATGTCAGCGGCGCCGCCGTCTATATCGACGACATGCCGGAGCCTGCCGGCACGCTGCATGTCGGCCTCGGCCTGTCGAAGATCGCGCATGGCACGCTGAAGAGCGTCGACTTGTCGGCGGTGCGGTCGGCGCCGGGCGTGATCGATGTGCTGACCTATGCCGACGTCCCTGGCGAGAACGACGTTTCGCCGAGCAACATGCATGACGATCCGGTGCTCGCCGAAGGCAAGGTTGAGTTTTACGGCCAGCCGATCTTCGCCGTGGTTGCCGAGACGCGCGAGGAAGCGCGCCGCGCGGCGCGTCTGGCCAAGATCGACTATGACGAGCTTCCGGCCGTCATCGACATCCGGGATCTCGACCCGGTCAAGGACAAGCAGGTCACCACGCCGCTGATCCTGAAGCGCGGCGATGCGGCCGCTGCGATCGCGGCGGCTCCCCGCCGCATCAAGAACCGCATGTGGCTTGGCGGCCAGGACCATTTCTATCTGGAAGGCCAGGTGTCACTCGCCATCCCCGGCGAGGATGACGAGGTCACCGTCTATTGCTCGACGCAAGGGCCGAGCGAGACGCAGCATCTGGTCGCCCACACGCTCGGCGTGCCGAGCCATGCCGTCACGGTCGAAGTGCGCCGCATGGGCGGCGGCTTCGGTGGCAAGGAAACGCAGGCCAATCAGTGCGCCGCAATCGCCGCGATCGCCGCCAAGAAGCTCAAGCGCGCCGTCAAGATCCGGCTCGACCGGGACGAGGACATGACCGCCACCGGCAAGCGACATGATTTCGCCATCGATTACGAGGTCGGCTTCGACGACAAAGGCAACATCCTGGGCGTCGACTTCACCTACGCCTTGCGCTGTGGCTTTTCCGCCGACCTGTCCGGTCCGGTCGGCGATCGCGCGCTGTTCCATTGCGACAATGCCTATTTCTATCCGGCGGTGCATGCGAAGTCGGCGCCGCTCTACACCAACACCGTCTCCAACACCGCCTTCCGCGGCTTCGGCGGCCCGCAGGGCATGGTCGGTGCCGAGCGCGTCATCGACGAGGTGGCCTTCGCGGTCGGCAAGGACCCGCTCGAGATCCGCAAGCTGAATTTCTACGACCCGATGGATGCCATCGGTGAGCGCTGCTTCACGCCCTACCACCAGAAGGTCGAGGACAACATCATCCACCGCATCGTGGCGGAGCTCGAGGACGGCGCGAATTATGTGCGCCGCCGCCGCGAGATCAGCGCCTTCAACAACAACAGTCGCTTCATCAAGCGCGGCCTGGCGTTGACGCCGGTCAAGTTCGGCATCTCCTTCACCAAGACCGAGGCCAACCAGGCCGGCGCGCTGGTGCATGTCTACGCCGACGGCTCGGTGCATATGAACCATGGCGGCACCGAGATGGGCCAAGGCCTGCACCTCAAGGTGGCGCAGGTCGTCGCCGAGGAATTCCAGATCGACCTCGACCGGGTCAAGATCACCGCGACCACCACCGCCAAGGTGCCGAATACCTCGCCAACGGCTGCGTCTTCCGGCGCCGACCTCAACGGCATGGCGGCGCAGGATGCCGCCCGCCAGATCCGCAAGCGGCTGATCGACTTTGCCGCCGACAAATACCAGGTGCCGCACGACCAGGTGGTGTTCCTGCCGAACCGGGTGCGCGTCGGCAATCAGGAAGTGGCCTTCAACGACCTGGTCAAGCAGGCCTATATCAACCGTGTCCAGTTGTCGGCGGCCGGCTTCTACAAGACGCCGAAGATCCATTGGGACCGTGCCAAGGGCCGCGGCCACGCCTTCTACTATTACGCCTATGGCGCGGCCTGCTCGGAAGTCTCGGTCGACACGCTGACCGGCGAGTATGTGGTCGAGCGCACCGACATCTTGCACGACGTTGGCCGCTCGCTGAACCGGGCGATCGACCTCGGTCAGGTCGAGGGCGGCTTCATCCAGGGCATGGGCTGGCTGACCACGGAAGAACTCTGGTGGGACGACAGCGGGCGGCTGCGCACGCACGCGCCGTCGACCTACAAGATCCCGCTGGCGTCCGACCGTCCAAAGATCTTCAACGTCAAGCTGACCGACTGGTCGTCCGCCTATGAGCCGACCATCCATCGCTCCAAGGCGGTCGGCGAGCCGCCGCTGCCGCACGGCATGTCGGTGCTGCATGCGCTGTCGGACGCGGTGGCGAGCGTCGCGGATCACAAGATCTGCCCGCGCCTCGATGCTCCGGCGACGCCGGAACGGGTTTTGATGGCGGTCGAGCGACTGAAGCGCGAAGCCGCAAAGCAGGCCTGAATCCGGCCAAACGTGCAAATCGAGGCGCAAAACGCTATATTTCCGGGATGGAAATGCAGACGATGAATTCGAAAGTGCAAAGCCTGAAGGCGTTTCTCGGCCAGGCTGGCCGGGTCGCCCTCGTCGAGGTGGCGGCCACGAAAGGCTCGACACCGCGCGAGGCCGGCGCCTTCATGCTTGTCTCGGCATCGGCCATTTTCGGCACCATCGGTGGCGGCCAGCTCGAATATATGGCGATCGACAAGGCGCGGCAGATGCTTGGCAGCGGGACGCGGTCGCGATCCTCCGCCAATGAAACCCGCATCGAGGTCGATGAGGTCTGCGCCACGCTTGATGTCCCGCTCGGGCCGGAGATCGGCCAATGCTGCGGCGGCCGCGTCGAGGTGTCGATCCGCCTTGTCGACGGGACAATCGAGGAAAAGCTGATCGCCGACGCCGAGTCGGAAGAAGCGCATCTGCCCCATGTTTATCTGTTCGGCGGCGGCCATGTCGGCCAGGCGCTGGCGGCGTCGCTTGCGCTGCTGCCGATCCACGTCGTCGTCGTCGAGACCCGGTCTGACGCGCTGGAAGACATGCCGGAAACGGTCGAGACGCGGCTGACCCCGATGCCCGAAGCCGTGGTGCGCGAGGCGCCGGCCGGATCGGCCTTTGCGATCCTCACCCACGACCATGCTTTGGATTTCCTGATCGTCGCCGAAGCGCTGAAGCGAGACGACACCGCCTATGTCGGCATGATCGGCTCGAAGACCAAGAAGGCCACTTTCAGGAGCTGGTTCCTGAAGTCGGCCGAGGGCAACGAAGCGCAGTTCGATCGGCTCGTTTCGCCCGTCGGCGGCAATACGGTGAAGGACAAGCGCCCGCCGGTGATCGCAGCGCTCGCCGCCGCCGAGATCATGACGGCGCTGGTGTCGCATGCCGTGGGGGCGCCAGGTCCAGCCGGCGCTGAAAAGGCGATGGCCGGCTGATCCAGCCGGCCAGGCAAGGATAGTCTGTCTATTCCTTTTCCTGCGTGTGCGCTTCGAGGAACCACAGCAATTTGTCCAGCGAGCGCGAATAGGCGGTGAAGATGTCGGCGGTGTCGGCATCGCCGGCGTCGTCCGCTTCGTCGATCGCTTCACGGGCGAGCTTGGCGGCCGTGGCATAGCGGTCGATCAGCGCCGCCAGATGATCCTTGGTCTTGTGGATGTCGGTCGGATAGGGCTTCAGCTTGGTCGCCTTCGACACGTCCTGCGAGGTGCCGTGCGCGGTGCCGCCGAGCTGCACCGCGCGCTCGGCGACGATGTCGACATGGCCGTCGATCTCCTCGCGGAATTCGTCGAGCATTTCATGGATGGCGATGAATTGCGGGCCCTTGACGTTCCAATGCGCCTGCTTGGTGATCAGCGCCAGGTCGATGGCGTCGGCAAGCCTGGCATTGAGCAGATCGATCGATTCCTTCTTGGCATCGGATTTGAGGTCGTTCTTGGTGACGATGGCGTCCATGGTCGGCTCCTGTCGCGCTGCATTGATTGCTGAGAGCTGAAGGCGGCCGGGGCGACCGCCAACCGTCAGAACGGCGATGGGATGGGTTTCGTTCCGCATTGGATTGAAGCGCACGACTCCGATCGCAGGTGTGACTGGCGCTCACCGCTGCTCACCGCTTTCTTCATTTCCCAAAGCGGCCCGGAACGTGTTTGTTGCGCCTCACGGATAACGGGGCCAGGAACAT
>NZ_RZTO01001329.1:0-926 GCF_003997225.1 Mesorhizobium sp. M2C.T.Ca.TU.002.02.1.1 | reverse complement strand
ACCTTGCCCGCCGCACCCGCCTGCTTCAGCCCGGTGATGGCGCCGATGGCTCCCTGGTCGTTGGTCGAGAAGACGCCCGCGAGATCGGGATGGGCCGAGAGCGTCGAGGTGATGATCTCGGCCGCCTTCTGCGGATCGTCGCTCTGATATTGCGGCCCGAGATATTCGATGCCGGGATATTTCTTGAGCTCTTCCTCGAAGCCGGTAGTGCGCGCATCCTGGGCGGCGGAACCGGGTGGCTGCGTGATGACCAGGACCTTGCCCTTGCCGCCGAGCAACGTGTTCATCGCGTCGGCGCCAAGCTTGCCGCCCGCCTCATTGTCGGTGAGGATCTGGGTCTGGACGAACGAGCTGTCGCCGATCGTCTGGTCGATGGTGATCACCTTGGTGCCGCGATCGCTCAACTGCTTCATCGGCGCGATCAGCGCCTGCATATCGGTCGGGACGATTGCCGCGACGGCCGGCCCGGTCGCCGTGACGGCGTTCACGACCGGCACCTGCGAATCCGCCGCAAACTGATCGGGCGCCGAGACCGTCAGGTCCAGCCCAAGTTCCTTGGCCTTGGCCTTCGCCCCGCAGGCGAGCGCCTGGTAGAAGGGGCTGCCCTTGACACCGAGCACCAGCGCCACCGATTTTTCGGCGGCATTTCCAGGGCCCGCGCAGACCGATGCGGCCAGGGCGGCGGTTGCAAAAAGCAGATATTTCTTCTTCGTCATTTTTATTCTCCTCTGGTTGTTGGAAGGCACTTTTTTCTCAACCGCGTTCTCGCGCGCGCCGTTTGAGCTGGTCGATCCAGACGGCGAGGATGAGCACGGCGCCCATCGCCACCGTCTGCCAGAACGGGGGGATGCCGAGGATCACGAAGCCGTTGAGCAACACGATCGGGATGAACACGCCGATCACTGTCCCGGCGATGCTGCCAATGC
>NZ_RZTO01001328.1:0-927 GCF_003997225.1 Mesorhizobium sp. M2C.T.Ca.TU.002.02.1.1 | reverse complement strand
CGCCCCACTCTGCCCGGGACCCCGAAATGGGGCAGCGCCTGGAAGAAGGCCACCGTGGAGGGCTACAAGAGCACCCTTTCCTTCTCCTCGCAGGGAAGCAGCTATGCCACGCGGACCAACTATCTCGACCTCGATCCGACCTACAAGGATCGTTTCGGCCGGCCGTTGATGCGCATGACCTTCGACTTCCCCGACAACGACATCCGCATGTCGAACTATCTCTGCGACCGGATGGAGGAGATCGCCAAGAAGCTCGGCGGCAAGCAATACGCCGTCGGCCGGCGCAAGAAAGGCTGGGACAGCGTGCCGTACCAGAGCACGCACAACACCGGCGGCGCGATCATGGGGACCGACCCCAAGCGCAGCGCCGTCAACGTTTTCCTGCAGAGCTGGGACGTGCCGAACGTCTTCGTCATCGGCGCTTCGGCCTTCCCGCAGAACGCGGGCAAGAATCCGACGGGAACCGTGGGCGCGCTGGCTTTCCGCGCCGCCGATGCGATCCGCAACCAATATCTGCGCAATCCGGGCGCACCGCTGGTGCAGGCATGAGGACGCTGGCCCTCACCCTTTCCGTGGGTCTCGCCACCCTGTGCTGGACCTCCGCCATCGCCGCCGACCAGGCGGACCAGATCATTCGCGGCCAATACCAGGCCGTGCTCGGCGATTGCGCCGGCTGTCATACGAGGCCAGGCGGCAAGCCTTTGGCCGGCGGCCTGCCGCTCGAAACGCCGTTCGGCGCCCTGATCCCGCCAAACATCACGCCCGACAGCGAGACAGGCATCGGCAACTGGAGCGAGGCCGATTTCCGCAACATGATGAAGACCGGCATCGGCCACAATGGCGTGCGGCTTTATCCGGCGATGCCCTACCCGGCCTACACCAGGATGACCGAACAGGACATTTCCGACCTTTGGGCCTATCTCACCA
>NZ_RZTO01001327.1:0-936 GCF_003997225.1 Mesorhizobium sp. M2C.T.Ca.TU.002.02.1.1 | reverse complement strand
GGCATCGACAGGTCGAGCAGAACCATGTCGATATCCTCGTTGGCGAGCACCAGCGCCTTGGCGCTTTCGAAATCGCCGGCTTCGTGGATGGCGGCAACATCGCCGATGCCGGCCAGCGCCTCCTTCAGCGCGCCGCGAAAAAGCGGATGGTCGTCGGCAATGACGAAAGTGTGGCCCGACGGCAAATAGTCCTCCCCCGATCCCATCATCATTTTCGTGCTTCTTGCGGGGACCGGAATGATTATGCGGCGGCGCGGCGCGTTTTCAAGCGGCAAAGGCCGCGCGCGGAGTTTTCCCCAACGGTTCGGCTCCCGTTTTGCGCAATTCCAGACGGAAAACCGCCGTGCACTTTTCCTGGAATCGCACCCCGGTTCAGGTTTTCTGGTTCAGCTTGCCGCCGTCACCGTCTTCCTTGTCCATGTCCTTGACGATGTCCTTGAAGGTCCGGAAGAACTGCTCCATGTAACCCATCGTCTTGTTGAAATCCTCCTGGCTCGGCAGTTGCGATTCCAGCCGGGCTGAGAGCGAATTCTCGAGCTTGGCGACGCGCGCGTCGAGCGCCTTGACCGAATTGTCCAGCCGGTCGATCTCGTCCTGATAGGCGGCGCGCTCGTCGGCGGCCATCTTGCAGACAAGCTGACCGGTGCGCTCCTCGCAGATCGACATGGCGCCGGTCCTTGTGTCCATGCGGACATAACCGTTGGCCGACTTCTCCAAACGGTAGTGATCGGTCTCCTCGGAATAGGCGGAAGCGGCAACCAGCGAGCAAAGCGCCGCGGGGATCAGGATGTGCTGCAGACGCATATTATCCTCCATGAGCCAGTGAAGGCCGGCTATCACAGGTTTGCGCCGGAAATGGGGAAGAGTCGAGCTTCAAGCCTTCCCCGCACCTTCGGTTCGGACTATAGCGCGACAATGTCTCAGATTATCTACAAG